>JABLXV010000011.1 GCA_013177895.1 Brevinematales bacterium
TATAATTCGACCGGTTTACAATGGCACTATTTCTCATCACGGGCTATGTTTTTATTGTGGTATCCCGCCAGAAATCGGGATTAGGGTACGCCCCGCATCCTGACATCCATGTCGCTGCGGGACTCCCCCCTCCATGGGGTCGCAGTAGCTTTACATATTTCGGTATATAGGTTATAATTATCTTCAACTAAAAGTGGTATCCATCGCGTTATGCGGAAATGTGGAGGAACAATGGCTAAAGAATCGAAGGGCGAAACTCATTTAATTACCGCCTATTTCGAAGACGAAATGAAAACGTCTTACCTGAACTACGCATACAGTGTCATCACCAGCCGGGCGATCCCGGATATCCGTGACGGGCTCAAACCCGTGCACCGGCGTATCCTGTACGCGATGTCCGAACTGAGTCTCTGGCATGACAAGCCCACCCGTAAGAGCGCCCGCGTAGTCGGAGACGTGCTCGGTAAGTACCATCCCCACGGTGATTCGTCGGTGTATATGGCGATGGTGAAGATGGCGCAGGACTTTTCTATCCGTTACCCGCTCGTAGTCGGGCAGGGAAACTTCGGTTCGATCGACGACGATCCTCCCGCCGCCATGCGTTATACCGAAGCGAAACTGTCGCGGATCGCGGAATACCTCCTCGAGGACCTCGAGAAGGAGACGGTGGATTTCCGCCCGAATTTCGACGAGACCCTCAAGGAGCCGAAGGTTTTCCCCGGTAAATTCCCTTTCCTGCTGTGTAACGGTACGACCGGTATCGCGGTAGGATTCGCGACCGACATACCCCCGCACAACCTGAAGGAAGTCGCCGCGGGAATCGGGGCTTATCTCGACAATCCCAAGATTACGACCGCCGACCTGATGAAATATATCCAGGGGCCGGATTTCCCTACTCACGGTATCATCACTAATAAACAGGACCTTGCCGCGATGTACGAGACCGGGCATGGGTCGATTAGCCTCGCGGGAAAGATCGGTATCGAGGAAATCGGCGGGCAGAAAAATCTCGTGATTACCGAAATACCCTATAGAATCATTAAATCGAAGATTGTCGAGGAAATCACGAACCTGATTATCGACGGAAAGAATAAATACCGTCTGATTCTCGCGGGCATCAAGGAAGTGCGCGACGAATCGAGTAAAGAGGGCATTCGTGTCGTGGTCTATCTGAACCGCGACGCCGACCCCGACGCAATTCGGACGATCCTGTATAATACCACGTCGCTGACGGCGAAGATCAAAGCGAATATGGTGGTGCTGGTCGATAATCAGCCCCGCGTGCTCGGTCTCCGCGACATCATTCATTATTATGTCGAGCACCGCAGGCATATTATTATCAAACGTACCGAGTTCGACCTACGCAAGGCGGAAGAACGTCTCCATATTATTAAGGGACTGCTGATCGCGCTCGCGAATATCGACGAGGTGATCGCGGTCATCAAGAAATCGAAGGATGTTTCCGACGCGCGAACGAACCTAATGGCGCGGTTCAAGCTGTCGGAGTTACAGGCGCAGGCGATCCTCGATATGCGTCTCCAGAAACTCACCAGCCTCGAGGTGTTCAAGCTCAAGGAAGAGGAGGCCGCGCTCGAGAAACTGATCGCCGAACTCCAGGATATCCTGAAAAGCCCCAAGAAGCGCGACGCGGTGATCAAGACGGAATTGACCGAGATGTCCGATACTGTCGGCGACGCCCGCCGTTCGCAATTCGGGGAAATAGTCACCACCCATATCGAGACCGAGGAGCTGATCTCCAACGACCCGATGCTACTGACAGTATCCCGTAACGGATTCATTATCCGCGAGGTAGGGACGACCATGAAGTCCGGGAAACGCGGGAACAAGGGGCGGCGAGGCGAGGCCTCGGATACCGACCGTCTCGAAAACGGCGACTACATATTCGAGACAGTCTCGTGCTATATGAAGGATACCATCATGTTCGTGACCGACGCGGGGCGTGTGTACTCCCTGAAGGGTTACGAAATCAAGGGCGATATCGACGGGAAAATCACCCGCGCCTATATACGTAATATAGAACGCCTTCGCGATATAGTCGTCAATCAGGAGACCATCTCGGCTGTGCTCCGTGTGACCGAATTTACGGATAATTATTTTATGATATTCATATCGAAAATGGGCAAGATCGCGAAAATTCCGCTCAGCCAGTTCGACAGTATCTATAAGACCGGTATCAACGCCGTCAAACTGCGGAAGAACGACGCCGTAGTCGGCGCGGTGATTACCGACGGTAAGCAGAAGCTGTTTATCGTGAAGGGCAGCGCGAAGGGCTTCAAGTTCCATGAGAAGACGATTCCCGTGTATAACAGGGGTGTAGGCGGCGCGATCGGTACGACCGTGTCCGGCGAGGCCGACCAGGTGATCGGGATGGGAGTCGAGGGCGACGCGAAGTTCGTCCTGTTTGTGACTACCGACGGGAAGGGACGTATGGTGAAGCCCGACGTATTCAAGGAAATGTCGAACCGGGGCGCGAAGGGATGCAAGCTGGTGGAGATCGGGAAAGACCGGCGTCTGGCTTCGTTCTGTATGTGCAACCCGGGCGACGAGGTTGTGATTACCACGAAAGCGGGAAGGAGAATATCGTTCCCGATAGATTCGCTGAGCGCGCAATTATTAAAAATGATGGATCTGCGGGAAGGCGACGAAGTTTCGGCGATTTCGGCAATTAGTGCTGAAGAGGAAAGCGGGGTCTAATATGCCGGAGGTTTTGAGTGCATAACTATGAATGTCTCATTTTTGATCTGTACAACACATTGATTTCGGACGACGGGATGGCCGAACGTGAAAAGTACCGTCTGGATTCGATTTACACGATACTTGAAAAATCGCTCTATCCGGTAAAATTCCAGACGCTTTCCGAGAAGTACGGCGAAATGATGGCAAAATGGGCGGAGTCCCAGGCCACCAACGGATGGTGCGTGCCGCCGTTCTATCAGGTGGAATACCTTCTTAATTCCCTCAACGTCCACGATTTAATCGTATTCAAGAAAACCTATGACGTATATATCGACGCGATTTTACAGATTTGCCCCGACCCGATCCATCATGCCCGGAAGGCGCTTCAGGAACTGAAGGACAGGGGTAAAAAGATCGGGCTGATTTCCAATACCGGGAAAACCCCCGGGGTTATCCTGCGTATGATGCTGAAAGAAGTCAACCTGTTCGACTATTTCGACGATATGATCTTTTCCGACGAGGTCGGCTACCTGAAACCCGACGAACGGATATTCCATCTCGCGGCGGAGAGACTCGGAGTGAAACGGGATGAGACGGTTTTTATCGGCGACCTGAAAGTCAGTGATTATGACGGCGCGATGGGCGCGGGTTTGGGCGCGCATCTGTTCGACCACAAGAAAGAAGATTTATACAACGTCGTTATCGATTACAGCGGCGGGTATTTGGAGTAATTCCGGGTTCCGCGGGCATGATAAATAGATGTAACGGATCATCGTGAGGGCGATTTCCCGTACCGGTGTTTTTCCGCCGGAGCGGTTTTAGAAACGCTTTTAAGGAGAAATCTATGGGTTTGAAAGAAGAATTGAACGGTATCCTGCAGGAAGCCGGGAAAGAAGTTAAAAAAATCAAAGATAAAAAATTATTCGACGAGATTCGCGTGAAGTTTCTCGGGAAGAAGGGCGCGCTGAAGGAAATCCTCGGTAAACTCGGAAGCCTGAGTGTCGAGGAAAAGAAGGAAATCGGTCAGCTTGCGAACGAGGTAAAGGATAAGATACAGGAAATGATCGACGAGGCCTCGGAACGTATCGAGAAGCAGGAACGCGCCGCGCGCCTGAAAAAAGGCGTCGGCGATACTTCGGTCTCCCGCGAGATTCCCCCGGTCGGGTATTACCATCCGCTGACTGTCGTTCTCGAACGCATGATCGGCGTATTTAAAAATATGGGATTTACGGTCGAGGAAGGCCCCGAACTCGAGGAAGAGTACTATAACTTCGACGCGCTCAATATGCCGTGGTATCATCCCGCGCGCGACGGCCACGACAGTTTTTATGTCACTAAGGGGAAACTGATGCGCACGCATACCTCCCCGATGCAGGCCCGTATTATGGAGAAGCGCAAACCCCCGTTAGCGGTAGTCGTACCGGGGCGCTGTTTCCGCCGCGACGCGGTGGACGCCACCCACGGGCATACGTTCTACCAGATGGAAGGATTTGTCGTCGATAAGCATATTACTATGGCCGACCTCAAGGGCACGCTCCTGACATGGGCGAAAATGATGTTCGGGCCGCAGACGAAGATCAGGATGCGCCCCGATTATTTCCCGTTCACCGAACCGTCGGGCGAACTGGGAGTGACATGCCCGGTATGCGGCGGGAAGCTCTGCCCGGTGTGCAAGCATACGGGATGGATCGAGATCGCCGGATGCGGAATGATCGACCCGGAGGTATTGAAGAACGTCGGGTACGACCCTGAGAATGTGTCCGGGTTCGCGTTCGGTATGGGCCTCGAACGGATCGCGATGACTGTTTACGGTATCCGCGACATCCGTTATTTCCTCGAGAACGATATGCGTCTCTTAGAACAGTTCGTGAAATAGGCGCCCTGAGGGCGGTCGTTTGATATTCTATAGAGGAGAAATTAATGTTTGTAACATATAATTGGCTGAAGGAATTCACCGAAATATCCATATCCCCGGAGGAACTTGCCGACCGTCTGACTATGCAGGGTCTGGAAGTGGTCGCGATGAAGAAAGCCGGTTTCGACCTCTCGAAAAATCCGCTGATAGGGCTTGTCAAGATTCAATCGGTGGAGAAGCACCCCAAGACGGATACCCTGAAAATATGCAAGGTCGCCGGGACGAAAAAATTCACCGTAGTGACCAATTCGCCGAATGCCGCGAAGGGAGACTATGTCGTATTCGCTCAGCCCGGCGCAACGCTTCCCAACGGGATAACCGTGAAGGAAACGAAGATCAAGGAACAGGTCTCCGAGGGAATGTTTCTCCCGAAGGAATTTCTCCTTTTAGAGGAAAAAAGCGCGGATATCTGGATTCTCGGGAAGGACGAGAAGGTCGCGGATGTGGAATTTCAATTATTCATGGAAGAAGATACGATATTTGAGATAGAGCTGACCGCGAACCGGTCGGATTGTCTTTCAACGATAGGTATCGCGCGAGAGGTCGCGGCGATGCTCGATAAGCCGTTGAAAGTCAACGAGCCCAAGGTCAGCGAAACGATCAATGTCGAACCGGATATCGAGGTGCAGGACAGAAACCTCTGCCCGCGTTACTCGTCCCGGATACTTACCGGCATCGAGGTGCGCGAGTCGCCCGCCTGGGTACGCCGCCGCCTGACGATGTGCGGGCTGCGCCCGATCAATAATATTGTCGACGCGACCAACTACGTATTGCTCGAAATGGGGCATCCCACCCACGCGTTCGACCTCAACCGCCTCGAGGGGAAGAAAATTGTCGTGCGGACGGCGAAAAAGGGCGAGACGATCACGTCGCTCGACGGTACCGAACGTAAAATTACCGAAGAAATGCTGATGATCGCCGACGAGAAAAAGCCAGTGGGCATAGCCGGGGTGATGGGCGGCGAGAACAGCGAGATTATAGACACGACGCGCGATTTGCTGGTGGAGAGCGCCTATTTCGATCCGGTATCGATCCGCCGGACGTCCGCGGCGTTGAAGCTGAAGACCGACGCGGCGTACCATTTCGAACGCAACGCCGATTGGGGAATCACGATGACCGCGCTCGACCGCGTCTGCGAACTGGTGATGATGTCCAGCCCCGCGAAGGTATCGAAGGCGGTAGACCGTTATACGAATATTATGAAAGAAAGGGTTGTGACGATCAAGGACGGCTATGTCGAGGAAAAACTCGGTATGGAGATGCCTCTGAAGGACGTCGAGGATTACCTGAAACGGCTCGGTTTCTATATTATGGTCAAGCGCGACAGCAGTCTCGAGGTCAAGGTTCCGAGTTTCCGTTCCGACGTCAGCCGCCCGATCGATTTGGTCGAGGAGATCGCGCGCGTGTACGGGTATAACAATATCCCCGAAGCGTCGTTCCGGCCGCCGACGGTGGTGGAAGGGCTCGGCGAAGTCAAGAATATCAAGTTCAAGCTGAGGGAAATCCTGACGGGTCTGGGTTTTTCCGAAGCGTATAACCATACGTTTACGGATACGGACGAACTGAAAAAATTCAGGATTATGAATAGTTCCGTGATCCCGCTCGAGAACCCGATGACACAGGACGCGTCGGTGCTCAGGAATTACCTCTTCATGGGGATTGTGAAAAATATCGAGTACAATGAGAAATCGGCGTACCGTCACGCATCGAGATTTTTTGAAATCGGGCGGATATTCAAGAAAGAACAGGATTACAGCGAATCCGAGCGGATATGTTTCGCGGTATGGGGAAAGGACGAGTCCTATGAGAGACTATTAGGGATCGCCGAAATGCTGCTGATACGTCTCGGCGCTGGAAAACTGGAATTCAGGAAGGCGAAGCACGAGTTTATGCATCCCGAAAATTGTACCATCGTATTTCAGGACGATAAAAAGATCGGTTTCCTCGGGGAACTCCACCCGGATATCCAGGACGAACTGGAATTGCGTTATCCCGTATTTTTCGCGGAGTTCAACCTTGCCGTGCTGGAGGATATTTTCCGTGGCGAAACGGTGATCGCGCCGATCGGGAAATTTCCGCCCGCCGACCGCGATCTGTCGCTCGTAGTGGACGAATCGGTGCTCGCGAGGGATGTGCAGAATATGATGCTCTCGTTCGATAGCCTCATCCATCAAGTGGAGTTTGTCGATATATTCTCCGGCGAGAAGATCGGCGAGGACCGGAAGAGCCTGACCTACTCGATCATTTTCCAGAGTAACGAGAAAACTTTAAGCGATGTCGAGGTAAACGCGGTCATGGATAAGCTGGTCGCGAAACTGGAAGAGCAGTTTAACGCCGAGCTTCGTTCGTAGCGGAATGTAGGCTTATTATCGTATTCACGTATAATGAGCGCCTCCTCACATAAGATTCTGTAAATATGTTTGACAATTTTTGCTATCTTGTATATAATGATGGATTATTAATTGTATTTCTTTAAGGAGTAAAGCATGGGCTTACCGAAGCATAAGACATCTAAAACGATGAGTAAAAGACGGAAATCAAATTCGTATTACGCTAGAGCGGTCATACCCGCTATGTCCGTATGTCCTCACTGCGGCGAGAAGAAGATACCCCACCGGGTATGTCCTTCCTGCGGTTTCTACGGAGATAAATCCGGCGGCGTACAGGTGATTACCAAGGCTATCAAAGAGGTTAAGGAGTAATCAACCAAATCTATGAAAATCGGAGTGGATTTAATTTCCGGTGAATCTGATATCAATGAGCTGGTGCATGGTTGTATCGACGCTGTGGAAGAGTCCGATGATATAGAAGTGGTGATGATCGGGAAATCCGAAGTCTACGAACCTCTTCTCTACCAGAAGAAATCCTTTTGGGGTAAACCTGAAAAGATTAATAGAATTTCTATTCTCGAGGCGTCGGAGATTATAACTATGGACGACGACCCGCTCCGTGTGATTAAGCAGAAGAAGAACGCGAGTATTGTGGTCGGTCTTCAGGCGCACAAGCGGATGGAAATCGACGCGTTTTTCTCGCCGGGCAATACCGGCGCGATCGTGGTCGCTGCGTCATTGATTATGGGGCGCGTTAGAGGGATAAAAAAGCCCGCATTGGCCGCGTTTTTACCTAACCAGATCGGGAAGGTAAATATCCTGCTGGATGTCGGGGCGAGCACCGAGTGCGATATCGATGACCTTATAAAATTCGCCATTATGGGCAGAATTTTTTATTCCGAGATGGAAAAGGTGCCGAACCCCAAGGTCGCTCTTTTAAACATCGGGAGCGAATCTCATAAGGGTACTACTATCCACAAAGCGACCTATCAGCGCTTGAACGATATGAAGATTAATTTTGTCGGTAATATCGAAGGACATGATTTGTTCTCGAGCGAGATGGACGTGATAGTCTGCGACGGCGCGGTCGGAAACGTGGCTCTGAAGGTTATTGAGGGAGTTGCCAAAACGATCACGACGCTCCTGAAGGAATCGATAAAGAGCGACCCGATGGCAAGCGTCGCGTTACCGTTATACGGAAGAGCGTTGAAGCAAATGTCGCATAAGATCGACCCGGAAGCTCATGGCGGAGTACCGTTACTGGGCGTTCGCGGCAACGTGTTTATCGGGCATGGGAAATCCGGCAGGGGGGCGATTAAAGCCGGTATTATGGCGGCGGCGAAGGCTGTCCGTACTGATGTTCTGGGAAAAATTCACCGGGATATGGAAGTTTATAATCACGAGTAGAAGCTCAAAACAGAGCCGCATGGCTCTTTTTTTATTTATACGATAGAAGAGATGAGGAGGCTGCGAATTGAAACCGGTTAAAGCGCAAATTACCGGGACCGGAATGTACGCTCCCGAGAAGGTACTTTCAAATGTCGATCTGGAAAAAATTGTTGAAACGAATGACGATTGGATAACCAGCAGAACTGGAATAAAGCGGCGGCATATTGCCGCTGACGATGAGACTACGTCCACTATGGCCGCCGAAGCGGGCAGACAGGCAATCGAGAATGCCGGGCTCAAACCCGAGGATATCGACCTCGTATTAGTCGCCAGTTTGTCGCCGGATATGATGTTTCCCGCGACCGCGTGTCTGGTTCAGGATAAGCTGAAGCTCCCTAACGCCGGTACGGTCGATGTATCCGCCGCGTGCTCGGGCTTTGTTTATTCATTTTCCATGGCGGCGGGATTGATCGGTATAGGGCTTTATAAAAATATTCTGGTAATCGGCTCCGAAGTAATGAGCCGTTTTATCGACTGGAGCGACCGTAATACATGCGTGCTCTTCGGAGACGGCGCGGGCGCGGTGGTTCTTTCCGCTGTTCCCGGGGATAGCCCGTCCGAGGTGATCGATATTATTCTGGGCGGTGACGGTTCGGGCGGCGACCAGCTTACGTTACCCGCGGGAGGGTCTAAAAACCCCGCCACCCATGAAACGGTCGACCAGAAGCTGCATTACCTGAAAATGAACGGTAACGGCGTATTCAAAGTCGCGGTGCGTTCGATGACGGATATCACCCAAGAATTAATCGACCGGAACAATGTGCCGGTGGAAAAAGTCAAACTGGTCGTCCCGCATCAGGCGAACTTCCGCATCAACGACGCGGTACGCGAACGTCTCCATATGACGGAAGCTCAGATGTTCAACAATATTTTCGAGTATGCGAATACGAGCGGCGCGACTATCCCGATCGGGATCGCGGACGCGGTACAGCAAGGCCTCCTGAAACGGGGGGATTATGTGGTGATGGTGGCGTTCGGAGGTGGTTTCACCTGGGGCGCCGTTCTGCTGAAATGGTAGAATTTAATACTTTTTATATATTCTTAGGAGGTGATTTTTATGGGCCGTGTAGAATCTAAAAATGCAATTGTAACCGGAGCCGCTCGCGGTATCGGACGCGCTATAGCGTTAAAGCTCGCGAGTGAGGGCGCAAATGTAGTAATAATCGATGTTAATCTCGATCAGGCTAACGAGACCGCGAAAGAGATTGAGAAGATGGGGCGTAAAAGTATTGCGATGAAGGTCGATGTTACCAGTTATGACGATGTGGAAAAAATGATTCAGACTGTAGCGAAGGAATGGGGCTCTGTCGATATTCTTGTGAATAACGCGGGCATCACCCGTGATAACTTAATCCTGCGAATGACCCCCGAGGACTTCGACCTTGTGATTAATATCAATCTCAAGGGCGTATTCAACGGTATTAAGGCGGTATTTCCCGTGATGATGAAGCAGAGAGCGGGCAAAATTATCAATATGGCGTCCGTAATCGGCCAGATGGGTAACGTCAGTCAGGCGAACTATGCCGCAAGTAAAGCGGGCGTAATCGCGTTGACGAAAACCGCCGCGAAAGAACTCGCGAAACGCGGGGTATGTGTGAACGCTATCGCCCCGGGTTATATTCAGACCCCGATGACCGACCAGCTTTCCGATCAGGTCAAGGACGCAATCAAGGCGATGATCCCGTTGGAACGCTTAGGTCAGCCCGAGGACGTAGCGAATATGGTGTTGTTTTTAGCCAGTAGTGAATCTGACTATGTCACCGGTCATACCTTTAATGTGGATGGCGGTATGGTGATGGCTTAATATTAGGTAAGCGGAGGTAGATATGTCCAAACGTAGAGTTGTCATTACCGGTATGGGGACAGTCAACGCATTAGGGTTGAGTGTTCAGGAATGCTGGGAGAACCTTATAGCCGGGAAATCCGGTATAACGAATATTACCAACCAGGATATGGGCGATTCCCCGTGTAAATACGCGGGAGAGATAAAGAACGAGAAGTTCATTGTCGAGAATTATATCGACCGTAAAAAAGCGGGACGTATGGACCGTTTCACCCAGTTCGGATATGTCGCGGCGAAGGAAGCTATCGAGCATAGTAAACTTCCCGAATATACCGAGCTCGATAAGGAAAATGTCGGCGTACTGATCGGATCGGGTATCGGCGGTATTTATTGTTTCTGCGATAACGTACTGATACTCGATAGACAGGGACATAAACGCGTATCGCCGCTCTTTATCCCGAAGATCATTACCGATATCACATCGGGGCATGTTTCCATAGAGTACGGATATCGCGGCCCGAACTATTCGATCAGCTCGGCCTGTGCGTCGGCGTCGCATAGTATCGCGGTCAGCTATATGCATATAATCAACGAGGACGCGGATGTGATGGTCACAGGCGGTTCCGAGGCGGCGATGAACCCGCTGGGTATCGCCGGATTCACTCAGGCTCAGGCGCTTTCGACCCATTACTACGATAACCCGGCGATATCGTCGAGACCGTTCGATACGGGACGCGACGGGTTTGTGATGGCGGAAGGAGCGGGCGTCATGGTGCTCGAAGAATACGAGCACGCTAAGAAACGCGGCGCCACGATCTACGCCGAAATGCTCGGCTACGGTATGAGCGGAGACGCGAACCATATTACAGCGCCTTGTCCCGACGGTAGCGGCGCGGCGCTCGCGATAGAGAGAGCGTTAAAGCGCTCCGGTTTGAAAATGACCGATATTCAACTTGTTAATACACACGGTACATCGACCCAGTTAGGCGACATCGCGGAAACGACCGCGGTAAAAAGAGTATTCGGGGATCATGCTTATAAGCTCAAGGTCAATTCGACGAAGAGCATGACCGGACATACTCTGGGAGCGGCGGGCGGTATAGAGGCGGTAGCTGTAGTGAAGATGCTCGAGACGGGCATTATTCATCCGACTATCAACCTTGACAACCCCGATCCCGAATGCGATCTCGATTATGTGCCTAATAAAGCGATAGAGTATCCTGTGGATTATGCTATCAGCGACTCGTTCGGTTTTGGTGGTCATAATGTTACTGTCGTATTTAAAAAGTTTCGCGGATAACCGTGCACTTGCCCCGGAGCGAAAGAAACAGCTAAAGACGCTTTGCAAACGTCTGAGAATCGGAATACATTCGCTGACGCTTCTGGATAGAGCGTTAACGCACTCTTCTTATATAGACCGTGCCAGCGAACAGCCCGAAACTTACGAACGTTTGGAGTTTTTGGGGGATTCGGTACTGAACGCCTCGGTTTCGTACCTTTTATTTAACGATCATCCCCGCTTTATGGAAGGGAAACTTTCCGCGTTTCGTTCCAGCCTTGTCGATGAAACAACGCTTGCCGAAGTGGGTATCCGTTTGGGTATCACCGAGTATATTAATCTCGGCCGCGGCGAGCGTCTATCCGATAGCCGCGCGAAAAACAAAGTCACTGCGGACGTAGTCGAATCGATTATCGCGGTACATTTCCTCGAGAAAGGGTTCGAGCCTACCTACAGGTTTGTAGAACGTATCATGCGGGAGCATATAGAACGAAGGCTTACCGACGGGATCCGCGACTATAAAACGTCCCTCCAAAAAATATCCATGGAAGTCTATAAGAAATATCCCGTATACCGGGTAATCGCCGAAATCGGCCCCGACCATAATAAAACATTCAAAATCGAGGTTGAGGTAAACGGCGATATCAAGGCGATCGGCCACGGCAGAAGTAAAAAAACCGCCGAGCAGGACGCCGCGCAGAAGGTTCTGGAAGTAATGGATCGAATGAAAATTAAGGCGGACATTGAATGAGAAGCATGACCGGATTCGCGAGCGAAATGCGCAGTACCGAAAAGTACGATATTTTTATCGAGCTGAAAAGCGTGAATTCGCGGTATTTCGAATTCAAAGTCAAATCCAGCTATTATCTGAACGAACTGGAAATTCTCATCCGAAACCTGATTTTTGAGAAGCTCAATCGCGGGAAAATCGATCTTTTTATCAAAGTGGTGGAAAAGAACGCAGACAACTACGAAGTGGTAGTCAATAAAGACCTCGCGAAGAAGTACGAGGACGCGCTGGTATCGATGGCGAAAGACCTCGGAATTGTCGCGGAGCTCGCGGTACGCGATTTTATGAATCTCGAGGGTATTATTAATCTCGAACGTGTCGGCGATGAAGAGGAGCTCGAGAAAATCATCCTCACGATGCTGAATAACCTGATCGTGAGAATAGTCGAAATGATGTACGGCGAGGGAAAAAAGACCCGCGAGGATATCGAAAACTCGCTGGCGCGCATCAACGGGAGTGTCGAAATAATCGAATCGCTGTACCCGCAGAGTATCGAAAAATATAAGGAAAACCTTCGCGAACGGATTCAGGAACTTTCCGCGAACAAGATAGAAGACAACCGCCTGATGATGGAAATTGAAATGGTATCGTCGCGTACCGCCATCAATGAGGAAATTGTGCGCCTGAAGAGCCATCTCGCGCAGTTTCATAATATTATGACCGGGAAAATCCACGGCGACAGTAAGAAACTCGACTTTATCGGACAGGAAATGAACCGCGAGGCTAATACGATCGCGTCCAAATCCAGCGACTATACTATCATTGAAAATACCATCGTCATCAAGGGAGAGATTGAAAAAATCAGGGAACAGTTGAGGAATCTGGTATGAGCGATGCTCGTTCGGGAAAGGTAATCGTAATTTCCGGACCCAGCGGCGTTGGCAAAACCTCTCTCTATAAAAAAGTTCTCGAATCGGTTAAAGATAAGCTCGATTTTTCCATATCCGTAACCACCCGCACGCCGCGCGCCGATGAAAAAGAAGGCGCGGACTATCTATTTATGTCTCCCGACGAGTTCAAAAAGAAGGCCGCGCGCGGGGAATTCGCCGAATGGGCGGAAGTGCACGGGAATTTTTACGGCACCCCGAAGTCCGAAATAGAGCGGATACTCGACAGCGGCAAGAGCGTCCTCCTCGACCTCGACGTGCAGGGCGCGATGAAAATCCGCGACGGCTACCCGGATGCGAAACTCATCTACATACTCCCGCCCTCGTTCGAGGTACTGGAGCGCCGCCTTTATGGGCGGAACACCGACGATGACGAAACCCGTCACATAAGGATGCAGAACGCCGTCTCGGAAATGAAATATGTCTCGAAATACCATATCCGCATCGTAAACGACGATTTCGATAAGGCCTTAGCCCAACTGAGCGAAGCGGTGGGAAAACTGATCGCGGGAGACGAATCTTGGATCGAATATCTATAATCCTTCTCATTCTATTTTCACTTCTATCCTGCGGCGCCCAAGAGCGTTACGAATACCGGCAGTTCCTGATGGATACCGTATTCGAGGTGATTATCTATACGGACAAACCGAAGAGCGAGGCCGACAGCGCGGTGAACGGGATGTTCGCGATGCTCGGCGCGATGGAGTTGAAGTACAGCATCGCGATATCCAATTCGAGCATCGCAACACTGAACCGGGAAAAGGCAATCGACGCCGACCCCGAAATGATGCGGGTATTCTCGAACACCCTCGCGATGAGCGAATGGACATCGGGCGCGTTCGACCCGACAATCTATCCGGTCGTCAAACTATGGGGATTTTACTCCGGCGAGCATCATATTCCGGCTCCCGGCGCGGTAAAGTTCGCGCTGAAACCGGTCGGGTATAAAAAAATCGCACTGCTGGGGGAAAAGATCGCACTCCCGGCAGATACATTCGTCGACCTCGGCGGGATACTCAAGGGATACGCGGTCGACCGGGGCGTGGATTTCCTGAAAAACGCGGGCATACTGAACGGGATTGTCAACGCCGGGGGGAATCTCAAAGTATTCGGCGCGAAGCCGGACAAGACGCCGTGGGCGATCGGGATACGTCACCCGCGCAAGGAAGGGGAGATTATCGCGGTGATCTATACTATCCCCGGTAAGGAGATTTCTGTCGCGACCTCGGGGGACTACGAACGGTACTTTATCGAGGACGGGGTGCGTTACCATCACATCATGTCGCCGTTCACGGGATACCCGGTACGAAACGGGGTTGTCAGCGTGAGCGTGCTCGACCCCAGCGCGATGCTGACCGACGGGCTATCCACCTCGATATTCGTGATGGGGCTGCGGGATGGGATGGAGTTCGCGGAAAAGAACGCGCTGCCGGTGATGATTATTATCGAGACGAACGGGCAGTTGATAGAGTTCAAGTCTGCTAAGTGGAAAGATTTGGAAGCAGAATGCCCAGCGGGTGAGATCGAATAACTCTTGTGCAGCAGTGATTTGATGACGAAGTGTTTTTATCATTACTGCCTTCACCGTAGCTAGATAGTCGAGGCGTCATGGTGAGCCGGTCGAACCATAGCTGAAGGAATTTATTTATAATGCGTTGTTTATATAGACTGCTTCACCCCGCGCATCAAAAAAGTATGCATCGCGGGGTATCGCAGTGACATCACGGGCTATTTGTTTCTATGATTAAATCGTTTTATATAGTCCCGCTCTTTGACGTCCATGTCATCACGGGACTTCTCCATCCATGGGGTCGCAGTGCGTTAGCGGGAGGCGATCTTTTCCAGCGCGACGATGAGGGAACGGACAGTTTCCTCGCGGTGACGAAGGTTTTGCGCAGCGAGTTCCGCCTTCACGGGATTTTTTATCTCCTGCTTCAGCTTATCGATATTGGACTGGAAATAATCCGCGAGGCGTTCGAGGATTTTCACAAGCCACGGGAATTTTTCGAGTATCAGGTTCTGTACGCCGACTTCCTTAGACTGCTCCGCCTCGCGATAGCGTTCGAGGATGTCGCCGAGTTCCTGCGACGTATCGATCCAATCGTCAAGCGAGGTGCCCGCCCTGCTTTTAAAATTCATTTTCTCACGCATCCTCTTCAATGACCCGAGCTCGTTAAATTCGCGGTTCAGGTCGAATAACTGTTTCTCGAGCTCGCGGGTGAGCGTGAGAGCCTCGTCGGGAGTCCCGTCGATCTTCGCCGATTTGGAGGCTTTTTCCGCCTTCGGCTTGGTCTCGGGAACCGCCGTCAACTGGCTGTCGACAGTGATAATCCCCGCCTTGTCGAGGGGATGGAACGGGTCGGCGATATGCGCGTGATAATCCAGATGATTGACAATCGTGTAAATCAGCCCGGCGGCGCACTCGGCGGACGGGACAAGGTTCTTATAGCCGGGATTTTTCAGGTGCGCGATATATTGCTCGTAGGACATATCGTATGCGGATGCAAGTTTCTGGCAGAGGTCGGTGCATCCGGGGGTATCGGTGAACCCGGGCGCGAACGCGTAGATAGAGACGCCCGACTTTTCGCCGGTCTCCTCGGCGAGCGAGAGGGTAAACGCGCGTACCGCGGCGGACGCCGCCGCGTAGGACGCAGCATACGGCATAATATCCGATGAGATCATATTAACGATCACGCCCTCCTTACGCAGGAGCATCGACGGGAGAAACATCCGGGTCATCAGTACGGTGCCCCGGAGATTGTTGCGGTAAACATCGTCGAATTTATCGATGGATTGTTCCATGAACGATCCGAACGGTATGATAGCGGCGTTATTGACCAGGATATCGACACGCCCCGATGTCAGCAGGATGCTCTCCGCGAGTTCCTTCACGCTGTCGGAATCGGAAATATCGGTCTGTATATAGAGGGCGTCGCCGCCTTTGGTGATAATATCCTTCTGTACTTTGAGTCCGGCATCGGAAATGTCTGCGATAACCACCTTAGCGCCGAGAAGCCCTAAACCCCGCGCCGTGTCCGCGCCGAGTCCCTGACCCGCGCCTGTTACTATCGCAATTTTATCTTTTAATATCCCTTTCTTTAAGCGTAATTTTTTAAGGTTCTTCAGCATGTGTTTCTCCGGTAATAGATGAAGTTCATATATTTATCGGAAGATTGCCGTCATTTTTAAAGGACTATGTTTAAACCCTATCTTGCGAGAACATCTTTGATTTTTAGAATCAAATCGGATTGCGAGAAGGGTTTTTGCAGAAATCCCGCGAGATACATTCCTTCGAATTTTACAGCGGCCTCCTGCTCGGAAAAACCGCTGATCAGGATAACGGGGATATCGGGGCTGATTTTACGGATTTCGCGTAAGGTGGCAACACCGTCCATTTTCGGCATAGTCATATCGAGAAGAATGAGTCTGATAGAATCGCGGTCTTTTATGAATAATTCAACACCGGCTTCACCGTTGTCCGCGAGTAATGCGGTAAATCCATAACGGGATAATATATTGGACGCCGTATTCCTGACGAAAAACTCGTCGTCGACTATCAGAATCGTTCCGGCATCGGAAATATCGGATGGGGGTGTTTGCGCTTTTATTAAGGGCTTTTCAGGGTTGACGGATAGTTTTGCTGGAAAAAGAACCCGGAAGTTGGTACCGACGCCGGGTTTACTGTTTATTTTTATCGCGCCCTGATGGCCCCGGACAATCCCCAAGATGGCGGCCAGACCCAGGCCGCGCCCGGTAAACTTCGTGCTGAAGAACGGATCGAATATTTTATCTATTGTTGCCTGATCCATCCCAACTCCGGTATCGGCAACCTCAAAATATACATATTCCTTTTCGGTAAGGTCAGGGTCAAGCCCCGGCCGGTGCGCGGGATTATCATAGTTCAGGAGGGCGCTATCGGCTCTGATTGAACCGCTGGAAACAGATATAGAACCATGCGTTTCTCCGATCGCATCCGCCGCGTTGGTAATCAGGTTCAGGATGATCTGGCGGATCTGGGTAGCGTCTCCTTGGATCAGCGGGATTTTACCGGAAAGATGGTAGAGGAGTTCGATGTTCTTCGGGACTGAGACGGATACAAGGTGGGACATCTCGTTTAACAAATCATTGATATAAATATCCTGAATAATAAAGCGTCCTTTTCCGGAATAAGCCAGCATCTGCTTGGCAAGATCGGCGGCACGCATAGAAGCCTTCTCGATTTCCTCTATATTGTAACGCGCCGGCGATAAGCTGGGGAGGTCCATCAATGCAAGGCTGGCATTTCCGAGTACGGCGGTCAGGAGATTATTAAAATCGTGTGCGATTCCACCGGCGAGAATGCCCAGGCTTTCTAGCTTTTGTGCGTGAAGAATCTGCCGTTCGAGATTGATCCGTTCATTCTCGGCATTTTTTCTTTCGGTAGTATCGAAGAATATTGATAGGCTTGCGATCACTTTACCTTCGTTATTATAAATAGGCGACCCGAAGACCTCGATCAGTATCGACGAACCGTCGGGATGCTTGATAATCATATCGTCGATATGACCGGAAATCCCTTTGAGGCCGAGAATGACCGGCATCTCCTCAGGGGGATATAACTCCCCGGTGGAACTTTTATAAGCGATACCCCTTCGATTGACAGTATCCTCCTTAATATCGGGCAGCATCTCCCTCCCGAAAAGTCTTACCGCTTCGGCGTTTTCGATCAGTGTTTTTCCGGTTTCCGCATCGATCATCATCACGCCCACCGGTAAATTTTCCAGAAGGGCGCCCATGACGCGGATCTGAAAATCGAGAGCTCCTTCGGTACGTTTCCGTTCCTCCATCTCGCGTTTCAGCTTTAAGTTCGCGATACCCTGCTCCGCAAGCATATTGACTATTTGCCGGTTAAATTCCATAAAGTTTTCAACTTCTTTTTTCGAATAACGGGGTACATCGTCGATGGCTTTTTTATATTTCCGCCAGTCAAATCCCAGACAATCGCCCTGCCGTTTAAAAAACTCATAATCGATATTATCGTCATCGTAAAAAAACTGTCCGATAAAAATAGTGCCTACGTGACGGTTTTCGATGATAATGGGAAGCGCAATATCCCACATCCCGTTCGCGCAATGGTAGGAGACAAACTGATCGGGGTTAAGATTATTCTTGACATAATCGTCGCTGATTTGGCATCTTTTCGCGCTATTTGGATGCACCCGGTGAAATTTAACACACACGTCCTGCCATGCCGCAGCGACTAAAATGCGATTATCGTTATCGAGTATAGCTATCGGCAGGTTCCGAAGTTCCATTATTTTTTGCAGCGCGGGGATATTCACTATATCGGACAGCGTGAATTCCTGGGATTCATGCGTATGATCATCGGCAACCGTTTTCCGCAATTCCTCAAGCAGGGATGCCAGATGATTACTTTTTGCGTTCTTTTTTCCCATAGTTTCACCCGTAATTTCATAAATCAGTCTATTCCTGTAAGATTATAGTTCAGTAAGTGAAAAATGCAAGTAAATCGGTAAAGTATTGCAATCTCTTCGGTAAATATCCTTATGAAAAACATCATATTTTTCTGTTTATTATTGCATTTCCCTATTTTTCATATTATATTAATAGGGTATGATATTAACGGAGGAAACATGCGGTATTCTAAACCGGTTTTATTTTTATTATTTTTAGTCGTCCCGATAGGGACGGTTTTTTCTACAGAGACCACGGATTACATGAACTATATGTTCTTTAATTCGCAGATGGAACATATGAGAACCACGCATGAAAGGGCTATACTTCTAAATAACAACGAAGTGTTCAGTCTGATTACCGATATCCGTTATACCGATAATTCCACCGGGGGATTGATGTCGGTAATGTACGGGGCGGGGTATGTCGATTCGTCTATCACATTCGGGGTATATTACCTCGGTTATACATCCGACCTCGGATTCACTATGGGGGTCACTGTCCCGGGCAATGGGCTTTACCGGGACGGATTCGGTGCGTCGGGAATCGGTTTGAGTTTGAATTTAGCAATCATGTTGATTACCTTCGACTGGACCTTCGCGTTCGATAAAACATTCCAGTATGCCAAAGTGTATATTCCTCTACTGAGAAGTTCGGTCGGTTTCGGGTTCAGCCCGTATGAAAATCAGGTCTCTATAGTGGATAATAAGGTTATTAACAAAGCGGTTTATACCGGGGGCAGTCCGCGTTTTAATATCCTGAAATTCGATTCGGCGATCCTTCAAATTATCGGTTTGGGGTTGGAGTATTTTACCGCAAAGAAAACAGTCAACCCTATTGCAACTTTTGCGGTACATAATATTATACCCCAGGATGATTGGGAAGATATGCTATTCGACGCGTTTTTCTATGTGCGCCCGAGCGTCGAGGTCGACCTGCAGAGCGTAAAAATCGTCAATTTTGAGGCGAGGGTAAAAGTCTGGTTTTATATTCCCGATACGAAATTAGGCGGCACCGGAGGAAACGATTTACTGGGACGTACCGGGATGTATTGCGCGTTCAGTATCGTGCAGCCCAGCCAGGATAATACGGAATATCACGGGGGAAGCGGTCTGGGTTTAGAGCTAGGTATGGGCGGCGCGGTTCTGGATAACCTGAATCTCGGGATGAAGCCCGATTTCTTCAATATTTCCTATTTCTGGAACTACAGCGGGTATTTTAACACCTATCCCGGTATGTCGCAGGGATTCCGTTTCCTGTTTTATATCTGATTACCTTCGGAATCGCGCGTCATTACCCGTAGGAAGTCCCGATGAAAGCATAATTCTTCAGAATAAAATACATACTATAGAAACTATCCGATGTGAGAGTATAACTACCACAAGGGGCGACCGTAGGAAGTCCCACGATGAAGTAATTTCTAACTAGAAAATAAACAACAAAGGACAGGGCTAACCTCTTATAAGTGCAACCTTTCCAGTGCGGGCGAGTTCCTTGATGCCGTATCCGGTCAGGAGCTTGATAATCGCGTCGATTTTTTCGCTCGATCCGGTCACCTCGATAGTGACGTTCTCATGGGAAATATCCACCACGCGCCCCTTAAAGATGTCGGCGATCTCGATAATCTCGCGGCGTTTGGCGGAATCGACCGCGACCTTGATCAGCGCGAGCTCGCGGGAAACATAGTCCTGTTCGGTCAGGTCGCGTACCTTGATAACTTCGATCAGTTTATTGAGCTGCTTCTTTACCTGGTCGACAATCTGCTCGTCGCCGTCCACCACGATAGTCATTATGGATACGGACGGGTCTTCGGTCTCAGCGACAGACAGGCTGGAGATATTAAAACCGCGCGCCGAGAAAAGCCCGGCGATCCTTGCCAGGACGCCGAAGTGGTTCTCGACCTGAACGGAAAGGGTCGATTTATGTAGTTCGATTGAATTCGACATTATGCCATCCCTCCTATCATCTGGGTAAGACTTGCGCCGGCGGGCACCATCGGGAGAACGTTCTCCTCTTTTTCTATAACGACATCCAATACCGCGGGGCCGTCATAATCGATCATTTCCTTGAGCGCGCCGGGTATTTCCGACGGTTTCGTGATGCGTTTGCCCCAGCATCCGTATGCCTCAGCGACCTTCACGAAATCGGGGAAATATTCGCCCTTTGACTCGTTATGTTTATGCTTCTCCATCAGTACGCCGGAATAACGCCTGTTATAGAACAGTTCCTGCCACTGGCGAACCATCCCGAGGTACGAGTTATTCAGGATAACCACCTTCACATTGAGGTCGTGTGAGATCGCGGTGCCGAGCTCCTGGATATTCATCTGGATAGAACCGTCCCCGGCGATATCGATGACCAGTTTATCGCGGAAGGCCGCCTGCGCGCCGATAGCAGCGGGTAAGCCGTATCCCATAGTGCCCAATCCGCCCGACGTCAGCAGGGTGCGCGTTTTCTTGAATTCGTAGAACTGCGCCGCCCACATCTGGTTCTGCCCCACTTCGGTGGATATGATGAGGTCGCCCTTTGTCATCTTCGACAACTGCTCGATTACATCCTGCGGCTTGATAACGTTTTCCACCTTCTGGTATCCGAGGGGGTTCTTATTCTTCCACTCGGCGACCTGCTCGATCCATTGCGAAATTTTCGCGGGTTTGATCAGTTTATTGAATTCGGACAATACTTCCTTAACATCGCCGACAATCGGGATATCCACGATTACGTTTTTACTGATCGAGGTGGGATCGATGTCGACATGAATGATCTTCGCGTTCGGGGCGAACTCGCTCAGTTTCCCGGTGACACGGTCGTCGAAACGGGAGCCGATCGCGATAATAAGGTCGGAGTGCGAGATCGAAAGGTTCGCGTAGACAGTGCCGTGCATACCCAGCATGCCGAGGTACTGCGGGTCGGAATAATCCGCGGGATATCCGCCCAGCCCGGTGAGGGTCGCGGTGACCGGGATACCGGACTTTTTCACGAACTCGGTCAGCTCCTTGGATGCGCCGCCGAGAATAACACCTCCGCCGAAATAGATGATCGGACGCTGGGATTCCTCGATCAATGCGAGAGCTTTTTTTATCTGCCCGAGATGCACTTTTACTTTAGGTTTATAAGTCCTCATTTCGACTGTTTCGGGATAAACGAAATTCGCCTTAGCGGTCTGGACGTCCTTCGGGATATCGACCAGAACCGGACCGGGACGCCCGGTGCGCGCGATATAGAACGCCTTCTTGATAGTGGCGGCGAGGTCGCGGATATCCTTCACGAGGAAGTTATGCTTCGTGATGGGGCGGGTGATGCCGGTGATATCGGCTTCCTGGAACGCGTCGCTGCCGATCATCGATGTGGGAACCTGTCCGGTAATGGCCACCATCGGGATGGAGTCCATATACGCGGTGGCGATACCGGTGACCAGGTTGGTTGCGCCGGGTCCGCTGGTCGCGAGACATACGCCTACGTCTCCGGTCGCGCGGGAATACCCGTCGGCCGCATGCGCCGCGCCCTGCTCGTGCCGTACATGTATCAGTTCGAGAGTTTTTTCATCATACAACGCGTCGAAAATAGGGATGACCTGTCCCCCGGGATACCCGAAGATGACTTTCACGCCCTCCTTTTTGAGCGACTCCATTAAAATTTTAGATCCGGTCAGTTCCACACTGTACCTCCATCGGAAAAATTTGCAGGCTTATATTATTATGCAAAAAGGCGGAAGTGTCAAAAATAAGATACGGATTCGCCGGAAAAAACGCAATTTTTTTTGAAATACCGGAATTTTATCGAATTAATGAGATTCATTGAGATTCCGGAGACAGTATGCTATATTATTAATGTTAAATTAGTTAGGAATAAAGGAGGGTCTGATGTTATCGAAGCTCAGATGGTTAGGGACACTTCCCGTGATGTTGGCGGTGATGGGACTTGCGGCGTGTGAGATTACCATCAAGTTCGCGCCATCCGTCAGTATCGCGAGCCCCGACGCGTATGAGGCAGTGGCGGATAATTTCCTGCTTGCCGGGACTGTCAGCGACGGAGGCGGGAGTGTCGACGGGGTTTACGTGAAGGTCGGGTCGTCCGGTACATGGGTGGTCGTGCCCGGAACCGAGAATCTCGCCTCCGCATCGGATCTGTCATGGTCGTACAATGTCCCGTTAAGCAGTGTTTCTGATAACAGTTATTTTACAGTGTATGTTAAAGGTGTTTCGGGCAGTCTGGATTCGTTTATAAAAAGCCGCACTTATTGGAAGGGCGGCGCGTTCGATGAAAACGAACCGAACGATTCCTACTATTTTGCGGATACGTTGACAGCGGGTGCGGCGGTATTCTCCGGGCAGATTCAGCCTTCCGGCGACGAGGACTGGTACAAGGTATATTTATTGAACGGGGTCAGCTATACTATTGAAACTTCCAGTCTCTCGGCGGGGTCTGACGTCGATACTTATATTTATTTGTATGGCACGGATCATTATACTATCAAGGATTATGATAACGATAGCGGGGCGGGAACATTCTCACTGGTACCCTTCATTCCTTCCGCCAGCGGGACATATTACATTCAGGTAAAAGCTAACACATCGGGTACGGCGTTATCGGGGACATACTATATTAGGGTTTACTAAAAAGTGGGAATTTTATCGCTATGTGAACTTTTTTCCATAATATAGTTGAATTATCTGAAAATTGAGTTACAATATAGTATATCAGTTATAGGAGGATACAATGAAACGATTTTTGTTATTGGGTGTGGCAGCCGTACTTTTCATGGGATGTACGATAACGTTCGATACCGGGAATAATGATACCAATAATAATCCCGCTCTTGTAGTGACTGTGACCAGTCCTACGAATAATTCCGTATTTCTTACAAACGGTTTTCTGATGTCCGGTACGGTTACAGGAGGAGAAGTTAATATCGCAGGTGTTTATGTTAAGGTGATGGGCGGTTCCTATACGTATGTTTCAGGTACTTCTAATCTTATAGCGGCAACCGCGCAGGCTTGGAATTATAATATTGCCGGCGCGCCTACGGGAACGGTGGCTATCTATATTAAGGCTGTGGATATGATGGGTAACACTTCAGCCGAATTGACACGTACTGTCTATATCGGTTCGGGCGGGACTTTGGCTCCGACGCTCTCAATCACTTCTCCCGCGAATTTTACCTACTTTGAAGTTTCTGACGGTACGATTCCTTTGATCGGTACGGTACAGGATGACGGCGCGTTGGATTATGTATATGCGAGATGGGGTGCAAGCAGTACGGGTGTTTATGCGGGAGTCAGCGGAACACATCTCATTTCTCCAGCAGTTGCGACCGCGTGGACAAATAGTTTTAATATCAGTTCGTATTCCGGCGGTTCGAAGATGATGTGGGCCTACGCTAAAGACCTGAGCGGGATGCATTCCTCGACAAACGGCGTCATGGTGTATCTTCTTGACGAGGAAGAGCCTAATAATGGTAATACTATAGCTGATTTGATGCCCAGCGATGCGACTTGGTTCTATGCCCGAACGGGTGTAGCTAATGATGTGGATTGGTTTAAATTTAATGTTCCGACAACCGGTTTCTATATTATGATGACTACAAATGCTGATATGGGAACCCCATTGGATACAACAATGGTAATTTATGATCAGAATGGGACAACTATACTTGACCAGAATGATGATGCGTACCCTGGAAATACCTATTCATGGTTGAATCATAATTTTACATCGACTGGAGATTACTATATTAGTATAGCGCGATATGATACGAATGGTATCGGCGATTACGCGGTAGTAGTCTATAAACCATAAAAAAGTAATTCATACAAAGACCCCGCCGGAAGACGGGGTCTTTTTTTATTCCGGAACTGATCTTTTATCGCCGGCATTATGGAACGAAATATTTCTGCCGTTACCGGTCTCTATTCTATCAGAATAGAAAATCGACGTATACCCCGAGGTGATTGATAATAAAACCGCCGCGTTTAGCGAGCATCGATTTCAACTCGTCCACCTTCAGCGACGTGCGTTCCCCAGCGGTTAGTTTGTCGAAATCCCCGCTGATCGAGTAGAGGAACGGGACGGTTACTCTGTCCTGGAAGCGGATAGTCATAAACGAGAACGGCCGCCATGTCAACTCAAGCGCGAAATCCACCCCGGTCTGGGAGTACCCGAGATCCAGCGCCGGGAAATAAAACACCAGTAAAAATGGGTCTTTCGCGGCGAATGTCCCGAACGATTGGGAGATGCCCGCGAATACCCCGAACGAAAGATTCGGGAGTATCGGCATATGATAGAACGCGGTCGCCGATATCTGGTAAAGATCGAGGGTAAGCACGGAACTGAATTCGCCGTAGATACCCGTCAACGATAGATGGATACCGACCGGAAAATATCCGGGGAAACGTACCGAAACAGTATATCCGCCCATCAGCGACATATCGCTTTCGATAGCGCTCGATACGGTAGGGCCTGCCCCTATCGCGACAGACGGCCCGATATCGGCGGGTATAGTTTGCGGGGGGTTCGACGTATTATTCTGCATTTCCGCCGTATCCGGCTTCTCGCCCTTGGAAAGTTTGGATATCCGTTTAGCGAGCACCGCCATAATATCGATCAATCCGTTTTTGTTTTGACTGACTACCTTATCGGCGTAATCGATAACCGCCGTCGTAGCGTCGATTCCCTTGATACTGATGACATACTTGCCGTCCCAGTACGATACTGTCCCGGTGATCACCTTCGATGCGCCGAGGATTTGCCCGATTTTCGCCGCGTCGGAGTCGGAGACCATCCCGGAGACGGACATTTTCTGCTCGGCGATAATTTTATCGAGCTGGGAACGTTCGACAACGGTAAATTCGTTCAGGTTGACCAGTTCGGTCTGAAGCCATTCCGTCAGCGCGTCCGTGTCGATTTCGTATTCCGACGTATTCTTTAACTGCATGACCGCTATTTTAGTTTTTTCCTGCCCGTATAACCCCGCGGCGAAAAGAAGGGATATTAAGACGGCAAGGGTTAAAATCTTTCTCATGGTACACTCCTTATAGTATGGAATAATGTAACATACGATGCGTATTTCCGCAAGTATAAACAGAAGTTACAGGCTTTTTAGGATAATTTCCATGAACGGGGTGGATTCGTGATAGAGCGCGGCGAGGTTGCGGATTTCCCGAAGGTCCTGATCGAGCAGGCGATGCAGTTCCTCGAGGTTCCTGACGCTGCGTTCGTCGCGCGTCTTGCGGATGAAAAACAGGGCGTATTCCCCGTCGGGGATATGCCCGTCGAAATCGAGGAGATAGGTCTCGAGACGCAGGTCGTGCGCGTGCAGGGACGGGCGCGTCCCGATATAGGTCATCGACGGATACAGGCGGCCGTCGAGGTACAGCAGGGTAAAATAGACGCCGATCGCGGGGAGCACCTGCTCGTTGATGGCGAGGTTGAGGGTGGGGAAGCCGATCGTCCGGCCGATACGGTCGCCGTGTATCTTACGGGAGTGGATCATATACGGCCGCCCGAGGAGTTCCGCCGCCTCGTCGACACGCCCCCCCATCACGAGGTCGCGGATGACGGTCGAATGGATGGCGGTATCGTTGATCTCCTGCCGGTCGAATACGCGAAGCGTGAACCCCCGCTTTCTCGCCTCCGCCCGCAGGAAATCGTTATCCCCGGTGTTGCCCTTGCCGAAACGGAAATTATACCCCACATAGAGGGTCATATTTCCGAAGCTCCGGCAGAGGAGGTCGAGGAATTCGTCCGACGGGATACCCGAAACTTCGCGGAAATTCATGGAGAGGCAGTACTCGAAGCCGCAGTTCTCGAGGATGCGGAATTTGAGCTCCGGCGGGATGAGGTATCCCTTGAAACGGTCGGGCGCGATGAACTTGATGACCGATTCGCCGAACGTGATGACGACCCGTTTCGAGCCGGGAACCGCCCGCGAATCGGCGAGGAGGCTTTCGATCAGTTTGCGGTGGCCGAGATGGAACCCGTCGAAGTTGCCGATAGTGACGAACGCGTGATCGAGCGTCGGGAGCTCATAGGGAGATTCGATAATCTTCATAATCCCGCCCTCTTGTTGATAATCCCGAGCGCGCCGTGCAGGTCGCTGACAACTGCGTCCGCGAACGAGAAATCCTGCCCGCGCGTGTGGTCGTTCGGTACCGCGATAGTGAAACATCCCGCGTTTTTGCCCGCGCGCGCGCCGTTGGAGGAATCCTCCAGTACGACGCATTCTGCGGGGGTAAGCCCCATTTTCGCGCAGACGGTCAGGTAGATTTCAGGGTCGGGCTTGCCGTTCGCAATATCGTCGGACGGCTGGAGAATATCGAAATACCCGCGGATATCGAGCGCGTCGACCACATGGCGCATAAACGTCCCGATAGACCCGGTGGCTATCGCCATTTTATATTTATGGTGAAGTTCTTTCAGTATATTAAAAAGCCCGGGCATCGGCTGAAGGTCGACCCGGATACGCGCGTCCATCATATCGTAGACCCGCGTCTGGAATTCCATCGCCGTGATGGGAAGCCCTACCTCGTCGATAAATATTTCACTCGCGGCGTCGGACTTCCGTCCCATCATCTTCCATAACGTGCTGTCCCGCACCGTTTTCCCGTACTCCGCCGCGATCTCGCGCTGCACGTCGAAATACAGCCGCTCGCTGTCGATCATCAGCCCGTCCATATCGAATATCACGCCGCGTATCATCGATGAATCTCCCATTTGATCAGCTTCCCAGAGAGGAAGTACGCCCCGCCGAACAGCGCGGTCATCCCGAAAGCGAGCCCGATTGCGGGGACTACGCCGATCCCGGTGCGGTAGACGAATTGATAGATCGGATATACCGCCCCGGCCGCGATACCCGACGCGAGCGCCGCCTTGAGGAAGCCGATGCCGATACCCTGCAGCGCGGTCTTAGAGCGCAGTACCGGCCAGAGCCGCCATGTGTAGAACATCGCGGTAATCCATGACGCGGCGATATCGGCGATAGCGATACCGGACACCCCGACAGAGGGTATCCATGACAGGAAATACAGGCCTGTGCCTGTAACTAAAAGGACTATATTGGTAATCAGAGGGGTTTTAGCATCGGACATCGAATAGGAAATCTTCGCGAATATTACGTTGAGCGACATCGGCAGAAGCCCCGCCGCGTACCATGCCGTGGTGAGCGAGGTCAGCCCGAGCAGTTCCGGGGTATATTTCCCGGTGTTGCCTGTGAATAATAGCGACGGGTCGCGGAACGCCAGGTTAACCATGATATCCGGGAATATGATAAAGAAAAACGATAACGGTACGATCAGGTACAGGAGCATCCTGAATCCCTCGTTGATCGCGCGGTCGAACTTCTCATGGTCGATCTTCCGGTCTATGCCCGATAATAACGGGAGAAGAACGGTCGCGAGCGCGATACCGATCACACCGATCGGCGCCTGGTTGATCATAAACGAGTTATTGATGACGACGAAGGAACCGTCGGGGAGAAACGATAGAAAGACCGTCGACGTATAAGTCGCGATCATCAGGACGACCATATTGACGGAGGTCGGCAGGAACAACCTGAAGAACTTCCGCACGGCGGGGTCTTTCAGGTCGATATGCAGGCGGTACTTGAACCCCATCCGCACCAGTTCGACCACCTCCATCAGGAACATCAGAATCGAGCCGATCAGGACGCTCGCCCCGAGCGCATAAGTGCCCCATTGGCGAAGGAAGATGACCGGTATAACCATCGACGCGATGTTAAAAAGGATGGGCGAGAACGCCGGGGTAAAAAAGCGCTTATTGGAGTTCAGCACCCCCATCGCCATCGAGAACAGGCTGATGAAGATGACGAACGGCATCATAATGACCGTCATATTGATCGTTTCGGTCAGCTTGGGGTTTCCCTCCCGGTATCCCGGTACGAGGAGCGGGACAAATAACGGCGCGAGAAGGATACCCAGTACGGTGATGGAAACGGTCGCGATAAGGAAAATGTTGATGATATTGCTCGCGAACAGGAAGGATTTTTCGCGGTCTTCATGGTTGACCGCCTGATAAGACGGGATGAACGCGTTATTGAGCGCGCCCTCGCCGATAATCTTGCGGAGATTGTTGATCATCTTAAACGACGCCTGGAACGGGTCGGCCTTCGCGCCGAAGAGGTGGTTGATAACCGTGAACTTCAGCACACCGGTGATGCGCGAGAACAGAGTCCCGAGCGAATTGATGAATGTGTGCTTGAACGAAACCATTCTCGATGCCATATTTTTCCTAATCGGTGTATTATTGAAGGCAGATATTTCGCACAAGTATTTTAACCTTTAGCGGTGTGAAAGTCAAAGTAATTCAGGATGAGATGAATAGTTGGACGGTTATGATTTGATATAAAAAGTCATCAGTTCTTTCCATAACTCCCGGTAAGCGATCGCGGACCTGCTTTTCGGGCGGATTGCGGCTACAGGTTTTTGAGTGACGCCCATTTTTTCTATTTCAGACAGGTAGGGTATAAAAAACTTGCACACCCGTTTTTCCTTCAGCCATAGTTCGTCCATCGTTTCCCGATGCATCTTTTTGCGGATTTCGGCCATCGAGAAAAACGCGACGACGTCCTTCTCGTTCAGTTCATTTTCAAGGTAAAAACTGGTGATCTGATGATAGGTTCTGACGGAAAGGATGGTCGGGATGATTGGAACAACAAGCCGGTCGACGGCATGAAAAATATTTTCGGATAAAAGCGATATTCCGGGAGGACAATCGAGGATTAAAATATCGTAGTCATGCTTGATTTCGTCAATCACGTCGCGAAGCCGCGTGCGGGATTTTTTCACGTTATCGAGAATAATATCGAAGTTCCTGAAGGAAAAATCGGACGGGACGATGTCGAGATAGATATAATCGGTATTCTTGATGCTTTCCTTCAGGCTGGACTTTCCCTTGATGATTTTTTTCGTCCCCGATTCGAAACCCTGCTTTTTCTGAAAGTAGAAAGTCGCGGCGCCCTGGGGATCGAGATCCCATAGCAGGGTTTTGCCGATCGTTCTCGACGATAAATAGGAAAGATTTACAGCGGCGGCGGTTTTTCCTACCCCGCCCTTGATATTGTAAATTCCGATAACCTGCATTACTCGCTTACCTTATTTTCACTTTCAGCGTTTTTTACCGATTTACTCAAGGCTTTTTCTTTCTTTTCCGCTTCTTTTTTTACCGTTTTTTCGGCTTTCTTCGTTTCCTTCTTCTGCTTCTTCAAGGTATCCTTGATTTCGTCGATAAACTTTTCCATGTCGAATAAATGATTATCCAGATTTTCACGGGTTTCTTTCAGACGGCTTTTCAAGTCCATGTACTGGTCGTTCAATTTCAGGGATTCCTTTAAAATCGATTCGAATTGCTTTTTCAGGGCGGCATCCATCCCGGTCATTTTGTCCTTTAACGCCATCGCATACGATAGAATTTTCGACGACTTAATCGAAGCCATACAGTTCTCCTAAAGATTTTTATATTTACAGGAAATTTTAATATGCAATCATTAAGATTGTATTATTTTTAAGTTAATATATAGAAAATGATGATTGAATCCTTCCTGAAATCGGGGTATAATATACGAAACATCGGGAGATAACTATGAAACGTATTCTTATTCTTGGGGCGGTCATGCTGTCAGTTTTCGTGACGGCGGCGTCGGCGTTCAAATTCCCCGCGAAGGCGAACCAGAAGTACACCACATGGGGGAAGATCGAACGCACGGTCAAGGGCGATACGGTCACTCTCGTGTATAAAAGCTATGTCACCTATTTCGAGCAGATACCCACCCTGATAAAAAAGAAGTTTATTACCGCCGACGCGCTCAAGGGAAAGATCGCCGACCTCAACCAGAGCTCACTTGCGCTCATCAGTATCTACGGCGCGGATATCTACAAGACGATTCCGTCGTATGAACTGGTGAAGGGCACGGATTTCCTCTATAAATACACATTCAGTATCAGCGATGAAGTATTCGACCGCGAACAGCTCTACGCATCGATCCCGGATGACCTGCTGATGTACCAATACAGTACGAAAGAGGAAAAGATCGAGAAGGAGACGGCCATCAAGGCGGAGTGTAAGAAGCACGGCTTTCTCTACCTCTCCACCCTTTTGGGGGATAAGCAGAACACGGTGATGCGCGATTACAAGGGGCTGTACGAAATCTATAAACCGATCATCAAACCGTTTGTCGAGGACCTCACGGTAAAGATTATCGGTACGCTGAAAAACTTCAACGGCGGCAAGGCCGCGATAGTGGATATAATCATCAGTCTCGGCGAGTTTGTCGCGCTGATGGAGTATAAGAACCCAGGCGATACGATTACCGTGAACGGGAAAAAGTACCTGACGGGGAATATCTGGACGCCGTTCGCGGTGCTCCTTCAGGCCTCCGGGGACTGCGACAGCAAGAACCTGCTGTTTACCGTGATGCTCGGGGTAATGCGCGATACGATTATCGCGGTCGACGAGAAAAAATATCCCAAGCTCGCCGATTTGAAGCAGGAGATGCTGAAGTGCGACTTTAAACTATTGGCGTTTCCGCCAAAGCCGGGCAGCTCGGTCGGCCATCTCTTCGCGGCGGTTCGTCTGCCCTACCAGCAGGTCGCCCCCACTGTGACAATCAACGGCGAGCTGTATTCGCTGATGGACGTGACCGGGGAATATATACCGGGGTACGAGACCGACTGGGATAAATATATCAAGACGGCGGCGGTTATCGATCTTCTGGATTGACGTCCCGTTCGAGGTAATATTTCAGCGATTCATACATGACCGCCGAGAAACTGTTCGCCACATTGATGGAATTTTTCATCCCGACCAGCGGGATCATCGCGATCCGGTCGCACATCCCGAGAATCTCGTCCGTAATCCCGAATTCCTCGTTACCGAATACGATGCATTTATTCTCGAAACTTTCGATATCCGAAATAGGTATCGCGCCCGCGGCGGTCTCCATCGCGAGTATCTCATAGCCCCGCGAGCGGTATTCCGCGATAGCGCCGGCGGTCGTTTCAAAATATTTCCATAACACTGTATCGAGCGTGCCCATCGCGGTGCGCTCGATTTTTACCGACGGGGGTGACGGGGTAATCCCGCATAAGGCGAGTTCGCTGACCCCGAACGCATCCGCGCTTCGGAAAATACTGCCGACATTGAAGGGCGAACGGATATTATCGAGAATCGCCGCGACAGGGAAACGCAGCACCCCGTAGGGGCTGTCGAAACGGCGCACGTCGAAAAACTTTTCGCCGATTTCCTCGTCAATCAATCCGATGAGGTCATGGAAGCAGAGATTGAGAGGCATAATTAGCGAATTAGCGGTGGTGTTCGCGGCGAAAAAGGAATCGGCCGCTCCGAGGCGGGATTCGATGATACCCAGAGCATGGGAAATCTTCGGATGGGACGATTCCTGCGCGATACAGCCGAGATACATCGAGAGCTCCGGCAGATGCTTGCCGGCGATAGCGGGAATTTCGGGTTCAGGGGATGCTTTGAGCTTTTTTTCCATCACGCGGAGCACGGACGCGATCTTGTAGATTTTTTGCTTGATGTTGAGCTTGACGAACTTATTTCGCGAGATCATAGGCGGGCTTCTTCATATTCAGGAGGAAGGTCTCGATCTCGAGGAATGCGAAGGATTCGTCGGTGGATTTCACACGGTATTCCACCGCGCGGCTGAGCTCGAATACCGCGCTGACGAATTTCAGGTCGCAGATTTGGGCGTACTCGGACAATTTTTTCATCTCGAAGGAACTGATGCCCATTTCGGAGGCAAGTTCCCGTTTATCGCCGGACGCGAGATATCCCCAAAGATGCTTCGCGGAACGGAGGAGCATCGAATTGATGACAAGGATATGCGGGTCGCCGAGCTGTTTCATATCGCTGAGGATTTCCAGCGCGGGACGGGGCTTTTTGGTAAAAAACGCGTCGATCAACTGGAAGATCGTGCCGTTCTGAGAACGCGCGAGGATATTTTTTGCGTCCTCGGCGGCGAGTTTGCCTCCGTCGCCGGCATACTCGCAGAGAAGCCGGACCATCATCGCGGCGTCCTCGATATCCTCGTTAGAAAGGATGAGCACGAGGTCGGGGATACTCTTCTCGTAGTCGAGCTTGATCTCGGCAAACTTGCCGCGTATAAAATCCAATATGTCGCGGGCATAGGCGCGCTTAAATTCCTTCGCTATCTGGTTCGGGTCCTGCTCGACCGCGGCGGCAGCCTTCTTCGACGGGGACTCCCATTCGAGGATGAGCACGGTATCGGGGTTGGGGCTCTCCAGATAATGGAGGAGGCGGGTCTCGAATTCGTCGGACTTGCTCTTGTAGGCGGATTTCTGCGTGCCGTCGCCCGTATCGGCGGGTTTGCCCTTGATGCGGTCGATATTCCTGACAAGCACGACGTTCTGCGCGCCGAATAGGGAGGTTTGGACGCACTGGTTGATGATCGCCGACACTGAGGAGTCGTCCGCGAAATAGACGGTGAGTTCCTCGCGCGGTACTTTGGCGATCAGTTTATCGATATAATCCTTTCGGAATACTTCGTTAGGGCCGGTTAGTAAATAAACCGTCTTCATGGTACTCTCCGAGAATATCCATCTTGCCGCTGAACTGCGAAAACTGGAGCTGCCATCCGTAGACTATCGCTTCCGCGGTGCGTGTGGCTATCAGATCCACAAGTTGAGGAACCACCATATTACTGAGATAGGAGTTGGTATCCACTACCAGATAACTTTGCTCGATGGATTTATTGTCCTGCACGGGATTGCCCGCCATATCCTGCACGGAGTACGTGACTTTCATCGTGTAAATCAACCCGGGGATATTGGTTACGAGGCGGGAATCCTCGATAAAGAACGTGTTGATACTGCCGTTCACGACAACCTGGGCATACTTGATTTTATTCATGATCTGCAGGCCGTACGCGGTCAGTTTATCCTTCAGTATTTTATCGAAATCCCGCTGAATTTCCACATTATGGGAATGGTCGATAAAGAGGGAAAGATATACCTGCTGCACGCCCTCGGGAAGCCCCGACTCGATACCCTCGACCTGAACCCGGTCGATCGTGCTCTCGTAAATATTTCCCTTCATCGGGATAATGATTTCCTTGGGCATTTCCGGCAGGGATTTTATCATATTTTTCGGCGACTTATTCAGTAACGATTCGGGATTCTCGTATTCCTTTATCAGAATCGACGACGACCCGCAGGATAGCAGAAGCGTCAGTGGCAGCAGTAGAAAAAGTGTAATGACGGTTAGAGTTTTCAGCATTTCAGTCCTTTTTTAGAATGCGAATGACAGTACGGGTATTTCTATCAGGTTCCCGGAGTTCGCAAGCGATAGTCCGTCCGGTCCCAGCTGAGGAAAACAACTCTGCGATTTCAGCGACGGGTCTATCCGGTCGGGATAGATGCACAACGCGGTTTTCAGGTTCTCGTTATATCCAAATTGGTAGAATAACGGGAAGAACAGGTTAAACGCATATGACCCGATGGCGAGTACGGCGAAAACCGGTACGAGTCCCGTGGAATTATTCCCGTCGATGATGCAGAGCGCGGAAAACAGGAGAGTTCCTCCGCCGGAGACGAGCGCGATCTCCCATTTACCCATCACCCAACTCCCGATGCTGAAAACCGGAAGAAGGTTATACACGCTATAAGTAAACCAGCTTCGCATCTCGAACGTCTGGTAGAATGAATTCCGGTCGATTTCCGTCAGGTTGATCGTCAACTGCTGCATCGCGAGGGTGTCTTCCTTCGAGAAAAACTTATTATTACGGATAAGCCCCTCGGTCTGGGATTTTAACTGAAGGTACTTGATTTCCTTGATATCCGACGCGTTAGTCTCGTCGGTAACAAGCGAACTGATCTTATCGCTGCCGATCACAATTTCCCCGACCTGCGACTGGAAAATAATATTACTAGGACTGGTCGAAACAATTTTCCCGTTCAGTACAGTACCGTCCTTCAGGATGACAATAGCGCCGAACAGCGCGGTACTGCAAAATGACAGCAGTATTGCCGATAAAAAGGTACGCATAAATTCCCCCTTACTTCCATCCCTCGAATGCCGCCTGTGCGTTGGTGGTATAACCGGTATGCCCGGTGAAAATAGCGGATATCCCGGTGATTGCCGCGACTTTTCGGATAGATTTCTTCAATGTCTCCATATCCATCGTGTACTTGAAGAAAAACACGTCAACCTTACCGTCGTTGAGGTTCATCGAATCCCCGGCGAACAGGTATTTCCCGTCGATCAGGTAGCACATCGAACCGGGAGTATGCCCCGGAACGGCGATCGCGCGAATCATCGTGTTCCCGATCAGCAGGTTCTGGTTATCGTTAAGCGCGGTATGCCTGATTTCCTTGACGGAGGGCGGCGCGAAAATAAAGCGCGCGGTCTTGCCGTCGATCATCTGCTCCTCGTCCGCGGACATATATACGGCAGCGTTGGGTAGTAACGGAAGCCCGCCCGAATGGTCGTAATCGGAATGAGTGAGGAACACGGTACGGATAGATTCGGGGTCGATACCCAGCTCGTCCAATCCGGCTTTAAGCGCCTCGGGACCGGCGAGAGTGTCGATCAGGATATAGTCGGCGCCGCTCGGAACCAGATAGCAATTCACGGAACCGCCGCTGATCGTATAGACGTTATCCGCAATCCGGCCGGTAGGTGTGATGACACGGGTCACCCCGATCGGCAGAAACATATATGCGAAAAATGCGAGCAGGATTACTGCAATCGCGCCGAGCGAAATAAGTACGATCTTCAACGTTTTTTTCATTGGATATCCTTAATTATTATTCAGTCGGAGAGGGAGTGGATGAATCAGGCATTCGCGTATTTTAAATATTGTATGAGGTAGCGTTAAAAAAGTCAAGCTGCTGCGCCCACTGCGTGGGGGCTAATCCCGACTGCTGCGCAGACAAACCCCGATATCGACGTTTGTATTGTGAAAAGTATAGAGCCCGTGGTGAAGGGTTGAAATTCGGTAGAGCACGGGAAATATTTATCTATCGGGAATCCGCTTTATATCGGGATTAGTGTACGCAGTACACGCAGCACCTAATCGCCTAGGATCGAATCCTCGCTGAGTTCCACCCCGAAATAGGCGGTCGCGGCGCTGAGAACCGGCCCGACCATATCGTGATCCTGAAACTTCGGGGATTTCCCGGGTTTATAGAAGATATATCCCAGGTCAAAACCGCCGTCTTTGACGAATTTCGCGAGATTTACGCCTAATGTGGGATGAGACTGATCCTCACCGGTAAGCACGGGCTTCTTCAGCGCTTTTTCATCGGCGAAAACAGCTTCGATATTGTTCGCTTTAGCGACCTGAAATACCGTATCGGTAAACCAGGCCCAGTCCTCGCTGGTTTCCTCGACGGAAGAAGCGCAGAATATTACAATAAGCCCTTTTGGCGGAAAAGAATCGACCTGAGTATCTACGAGTACGGCGGCATTCACCCATCCGGTCTTCCCGTCGGCGGTCTTTACCTGATACCACGGCTGGTTAAACTCCACCTCGCGAAGCACGATTTTAAGCAAATCTTTGGTTACGGGGCCGAGGGTGGTAACCTGATCCCCCTGTTTAATCTGTGTAATTACTTTAGCGTCGATAGAGGGACTCTCACGGAGGTTGGCGTTATCGACCCAGCAGTAATAGACCTTTCCGGTGTCGGTTGCGGCATTAGGCGCAACAGCGGGCGCCGTGGAGTTTGACCCGCCGGAACCCGATTTTCCGTCCTGATTCCCGCAGGATAATAAAGCGATGCAGGAAACACCCAAAATGAGACTGAAAATTTTCAAATTCATAATAAACCCCTTGATTGATTGTAAAGAATCCTATAAGGGTACGGAAAAAATGTCAACCGTAGAAAAAATATTTTATAAACTACTTGACGATGAGGGATAAACACGCTATACTATATTGATGAGTGAGTAATCACTCAGTGTATTTATTTTTAGCTATTTTACTCACTATAACATTATTAAAAGAGTGAGTACTCACACAGTTGCGCGGCTGATTTGCCTCTCCTCCCTTTTATCCATGAATTTTTTCTACTTTGGAGGCAATTATGGTTTTAGTAACCGGAGCATGCGGGCATATCGGTAATACCCTGGTTCGAAAATTACTGGATCTCGGCGAAAAAGTCAGGGCGCTTGTGTTTCCCGGCGAGGATACGTCTTCCATAGACGGACTCGCGGTAGAACAGGTACGCGGTGACGTCTGCGACAGGAAATCCCTCGACGAGGCGTTCGCGGGCGCGGACACGGTGTTCCATCTCGCGGGCATGGTTTCCATTATACCCGGCAAGAAAGACCTGCTTTACCGTGTCAACGTACTCGGTACGCGGAATATCGTCGACGCGTGCCTATCCCACAAGGTCTCGCGGCTGATCTATACCAGTTCCGTTCACGCCCTGCCCGATCTGCCTAAGGGATTGTTTATCAGCGAATCGTCGGGGTTCTCCACCGGTACGGCGTTCGGCGAGTACGGGAAATCCAAAGCCGCCGCGACATTGGAGGTAATGGACGGGATCAAGCACGGGCTGGACGCGGTAATCTGCTGTCCGTCGGGCGTTATGGGGCCGAACGATTACAAACCGTCGAAAATGGGGCAATGCCTGATGGATTTCGCGGCGGGTAAGATGCGGATGTCGCTTAACGGCGGGTACGATTTTGTGGACGTGCGCGATGTGGCGTCCGGCGAAATCGCGGCGTGGAAGAAGGGGCGCACCGGGGAAACATATATCCTCAAGGGCGAGAAGATTACGGTCACGCAAATCCTGAGTATCGCGGCATACGAGGAAGGGGTCAAGCCCCCGAAATTCAGCGTGCCCTATTTCCTCGCGCGAATCGGTGCGTTTTTCTTCACCCTGTTCTCGCGCGGCAAAAGGGAACCGCTTCTGACAACCGAATCCTTATCCATCCTGAGGAGTAACTACAACTTTAAGAACGATCAGGCGGTGAGCGAGCTCGGGTATCAGGCGAGGCGGCTTGACGAGACTATAGCGGATACATTACGGTGGTTCCGCGCGAGGGGTATGATTAAGGGCGCGGCGAGGGATATTAAAAAAGGCATTCCCGCGAGCGAATAGAGGCGCTAAGATACTGATTCTGCTAAAGGGTAATAAATCGCGTATTCCGGTAAGTACGGCGTCGGGATGCCCCGCGGCCCGTACTTTCGCCTTCGCCGGAATCCCTCGGTAAAATAGGGCTAAGGGCGTGTCATGCTGAGCCTGTCGAAGCATGAGCGCTTGTCCCGCGTTCCTCGCGGGATGTCGAAGCATTGGGGTGAAATATACCTAGCATTTCACGCGATTTCCACGGAATACGCGGATACGCGCGGAATAATGAGATTCCAGACCCGGCCGTCCGGACTCCGAAAGCGCGTGAACCTGTTTCCAATCCCATGATCCCCCCTGTTAAACTTCCTTTTTTCGTCGCTTTGTTATATAATATTCTATTCCGAATGTAAATCCTATTATTACCAAGGGGAATTGATGAACGACCTGAAAACCGAATTATTCGGGGAAGTCCTGCCGTTTGTGGACAAACCGCTGCGATACACCGGGGGCGAGATAAACACGGTGACCAAGGACTGGGACGGCAGAACATCGGTCGCGCTGATTTACCCCGATACCTACGAGATTGGCACGTCGAACATCGGGCTGAAGATACTCTACCATATTATGAACTCCCATGACGAGTTCGTATGCGAACGCGCATATGCGCCGTGGGGCGATATGGAGACCCGTCTGCGCGAGCGGAAAATCCCGCTCTTCTCGCTCGAGACGCATACCCCGCTCGCACGCTTCGATGTCCTCGGCTTCTCCTTCCAGTACGAACTTCTCTATACCAATTTTATCAATATGCTCGACCTCTCCGGTATCCCGTTTCGGGCGTCGGAACGCACAATGGAGCACCCGTTCGTGATAGCGGGCGGCCCCGCGACAGTCAACCCCGAACCGGTCGCGCCGTTCCTCGACGCGATATGCATCGGCGACGGCGAGTCGCGGATAGTGGAGATGTCGCGCGTCATACGCGAGGGCAAGACGGATGGGCGGAACCGTGAGCAGATACTTACCGCGCTCGCGGAACTCCCCGGCGTATATGTCCCGTTATTCTACAGCGAGGACCGGGCCGGCGGATATACGATCGCGCGCGGCGCCCATGTCCGGCGGTATATGGAAGCCGACCTGAACACGATCGATTTCCCGGTCGCGCAGATTGTCCCGTATATGCGGGCGATACAGGACCGCGCGGTGGTGGAACTTTCACGCGGGTGCGGGCGTGGATGCCGTTTCTGCCAGGCGGGGTATATTTACCGTCCGGTACGCGAACGCGATCTGTCGGAGGTTGTGCGGATCGTGCGTCAGTCGATCCAGAGCACGGGATATAAAGAATTTTCGCTGGTATCGTTATCGGTCAGCGATTACAGCCGTTTGGGCGAACTCCTTCCCGCGCTCGAGAAGCAGTTCACCCCGCGCGGGATATCGTTCTCCCTGCCGAGCCTCCGTCTCGACAGCTTCACGCTCGAGCTCGCGCAGTCGGTCAAGACAATCCGTTCGAGCGGGCTGACATTCGCGGTGGAGGGGGGCACGCAGGTGCTCCGCGACCGTATCAATAAGAATGTCAACGAGGACGAATTGATGCAGGTGATGCAGATAGCGACCCAGTTGGGATGGAAATCGGTAAAACTCTACTTTATGATAGGCCTTCCCGGATGGGAGAGCGGCGAGGAGACGGGCGGGATTATCGAATTGGTCGAGCGCCTGTCGTACACGTTCCGCAAGATCGCGATCACGGTCAGCGTGGCGGTGTTTGTGCCGAAGCCGCATACCCCGTTCCAATGGGAGGGGCAGATGCCGCCGGAGCATGCGAAGGAGGAGTTCCATCGCCTGATCGAGCATTTCCGCCGCAACCGCCGCATCAATATCCGTTATAACAGCCCGTTCGTCAGCCGGATCGAGGGTGTGTTCTCACGGGGCGACCGCGCTCTCGGCGAAAGCGTCGTGCATGCGTTCCGTAACGGGGCGCGTTTCGACGGATGGGGCGATTTTTTCGATTATACGAAATGGATCGATACGTTTGCCGCGACGGGCATCGACCCGGAGTTCTACCTGTCGAAAAAGACGCCCGATACGGAATTCCCGTGGAGCGTGATCGACAACGGCGCGTCGGACGAATGCTTCAAGAGCGAGCTCGCGAAATCCGCCACGGGAGAATCCACCGAGGATTGCCGTGTCAAATGCTCGGTTTGCGGGACGTGCGATTTCGACGCGGTCAAGAACAGTTACGCGAAAGAGGAGGCCGCGCCGGAAGTGGATAACGATTTCCTTTCGGCGATCGACGTGTTCGGAAAGGAATCCGCCGGATGCATCCGTTTCCTGTACCGGAAACGCGGGATTGCCCGTTATCTGTCACAGATCGACCTTGAGGAAGCGTTCTCGAAGGCGTTTATCCGTGTGAACCTGCCCGTGAAATTCACCGAGGGTTTTAATAAACATATCCGTCTCGAGATGGGATGGGCGCTCCCCGTGGGGTTCGAGAGCGAGTACGAGGTCTCCCAGCTCGAGCTGAATAAACCGCTCGACCCGGACGAGTTTATCCGCCGGATGCGGAGGGAATTATCGCCCGATCTGGAATTACTCCGCGCGCGCGCGGTGGAGAAGCAGAACAGGATCAACCGGGCGGCGCACGAGCAGATGATCGAGTTCGCGTTCGCTACAGGCGACGGGGAAAGCGCGTTGCGGAAACGTTACGCCGGGAATAAGGAGTTTCATAAGGTAACGCCTAAGGGTGAGAAGACCCTGAACCTTGAGGAATATGTCGAGAGCGCGGAGTTCGGCGACGGGAAGGTGACTGTCTGTTACCGCCAGAGCGACGGCGGAGCGCGCATCCAGGATATTATCGAGGCGTTTACGGGAATGGACTCCCGCGATGCGGTCAGGCTTAATCCTACGGTTATCCGCCGTTACGTGATGAAAGACGGCCGACGGATGGAAGTATTCGATCTATAAAGCCGGATTATTCGACCCACCTGTATACATACACCGTCCAACCGAAGTTAAACAGGAGATAAATCGAACCGTCAGGCGCGGCATAGAGCTTAGCCTCGCCCGAGTTGTTCATCTCAGGAATGTTCGGCGTCACCGCGACACTTCCATCCTCGTTCAATTTTAGAATCGAATGTACTGTATCCGCACCTGTCATATAATGTACGAGAATATATGCGGCGGGCGGGGTGGTTTTAGATACCGCGACGCTGAACGGACTGGAATCCATGATGCACCCGTTACTGGAGAAGAAGGGCTGGGTATAGAGGGTGGGAGCGACCGCGGCGGATAGATCGAAGATGTCGTAATATAACGTATTGGTGGTATTCTGGTAAATCAGGAACATTTTATTATCCGGGGAAATCCCATAGTGGAAATAGTACCCGGAAAACCCGAAACTCGTTGTCGTCCAGGAATTATCGTTCATCTGATAGGTCAAATTATGGAAGTTATTTGTGCTCCAGAGGACGAAGGGATGATTATCCGCTGAAAAATCGAGTTTTATATAAGTAATGGGAAATGTAAAGAATGAAAAGCCGTATCCCGCCGGCGCAGTCCAACTGTTATTATTAGACGAACAAGAAATGATCAGACCGTACATACCGGAATTGGTATCGAATGCAGTATAAAGTGTTTCGGAGTGGTCTTTCTTAAAATCGAAAATAGAAAAATTTGAACCGAAATGACTGGGAATATAAGGCTCAGCGGGATTGATACCAAAATTATAAATCTCCCCGTTATCGTCCCCGAATTTCATCGCCACCGTGGGATTCCCATTGACAAATTGGAGAATCGGGCGGTTTTGTACACTGAAACCGTTAACACTGTTAACCGCTTTCCAATTTCCATCGAACTGGTACAGGATCACATTTAAACCCGGGTCTCTCGTCACGAGAGTGGGTACACCGGCGGGACTGACGTCGAAGGAAAAATCACCGGCAGACTGCGCGGCATTCGGGACGGCTTGGCCTAGAAGAACCCATCCCTTTTTATCAGCCAATTGCTGGATATTATTCTGCATACCGGGCTGGAAGAAATGGAAAATGGCGCAGGAAGAAAGCACAACAGAGAAAAACACAGATAAAGAAAAACCCCTGAATATACGCATCAACGACCCCTTGAGTGTAATAGGGGCTACTCCAGAAAATCGCAACATTAATCAAATAAGAGGTTGTTATTGAGAGATATGCCCCGAAGCCGCTCATCAGCCGAGTATTTGCCCGGAGCTAATGCGACCATGTTATAGTATATATCATTTTATGCGAATTTCAAAATATTTTTTCATATTTGTAGTAATTTTATCGGAATTATTCCATTTTGTACACCGATAAAATGTGATTGTTTGTATTCGCAGGATTTACCGTTAATAGCGCGACGTAAAGGGTGCCGTCCGGAGCGATAGCCATCTGCGGTATCATAGCCGCGGTATCTTCAAAACCCGACGAGTAAGCGGTACACATTTTTTTATAGTTTCCGGCAGGGTCGATCCTGAATACGTTAAGATCAGCCATATCCCCTATCTTCTGAGCGGTAAAAAAATAACAATAGTAGGGAAATATTTTCGAGGTAGCTGAATACTGTTTACCGGGGAAGACCATACCGTTTGTAAGCATTTTATGGGTGTGTGGTGTTGAAATAGCGGGGTCGGAGGTAGGCCGGATATCGAAATAAGCCTCTATAATCTCATTTGTAGTAGTGCCGGAAACTTCCATATCGAAGACGTTATAGAAATAATAAATATTATTCCCTCCGTCTATATTGAAGGATAAAAGCTGGATACTATTGGTAAAGTAGAAATTCTGAGGAGCGGCGGAGGGATTGAATTTTGTTAATAACGATCCGGTACCTAAGCCCGCAAGCAGATATACACTGTTTTCCTGATCCGGTAAAAGCGTAAAACTTGAAGGGATATCGGTATAATATATATCAGTAAAATTCGGATTTAAGCTCCATACCGACGTAGAAGTATCATACATACGGACAAAATTTGTCCCGTAAACATTGGTAGTGAATGCGATAAACTGATCGTGAGAATTAAGGATAGTATAATCGAAAAGATCGTCAATTCCGATGTATGTGAACATTGATACTTCGGGAGTAGGTGTCTGCGCGTCGAATCTGAATAATTGCCCCCAACTGGAATTATCCTGATAGGCGACATAAGGAATATCGCCGATAAAATCCAGTACGGGACTGCTGCCGCCCGTCCCTGGAAAATTCGAACTAATGATATCCCACTTTAAACTACCGGGATTATACTTGTAAAGCACAATATTATCATTAGTCGAACGCAGCGCCAGATAAGGGATATTCTGCGAATCGACCCCTAACGAGAAATCCTCTAATGTGGAATAAGTATTGAAAAAAGGGTCTCCCAATAAAGTAAGATGCTTCAAGTCCGCGAGCTCGAGTATCTTATTCTGCGCGGACGGCTGGAAGAAATGGAACAGCGCGCACCCGTTGAAGAAAAGAATACCCGCTAGCAGTAAAACCGTTTTTTTCATCATTATCCCCTGGTAATATATTTTGAACATGCCTGTAAAGATAAATTTCCGGAACGCCGGAAAGGATTACTCGAAGTAACGGAAAACCTGTAAAGACTCATCACCCGCCAGTGTTTGGGATGCCACAAGATATAAAGCCCCGTTCGGTGTGGCATATAAACCGAAATTATAGGTACCATGTACCGGTACTTCACCGAGCATAGTTACCGTATTATCCTCGTTTATCTCGGCGACAGAATAATTTGTCCCTGTATAGTCCGAGAGAAGGCAGTATGCCTTATACGGCGATGTTCCGGTTACCGTAAAGGTCGGATGCGACATTAATAGATAGCTGTTCGTTTGCAACAGAATGGCGTCGTTTGTAGAAAAACCCGGCGAGGACATATTTGCGATGTTGTACCATACATTGCCATCCATTGTGCTGTACACGCTAAACAGACTGCTTCCGGCGATTTTCGTAAATATCGGTGAAACATTAATCGAGAATACCGAGTTTTCATTATATACATAAGTGAGAGAACTAAAGCACATAAAGGAATAGGCGCTTTCCCCCCAAAAATCAAAGTACACATTATCGAAAGTGCCTGCGTTTTGATACTGCGGGAATGAAGACGATTCTACCCACGCGCTTCCGTTCCATAATTTGACGTTGACATAAAAGCTCGTTCCATCATTCGTTTCGAAGTTGACGCCCATTCTTCCGCCCGGGCTGATACTGAAATCGAAATAATCGACGTTACCGGCAATAAAGGTATCCATCAAATGAGGGTAACCGGATGAGTAATCATATACGCCAAGGGTGTACATACTATCGAGAACCGCGACAAACGGGATATCCTGTTTGAATCGTAAAACGGCTTTATATCTATAGTCGGCGTTAGTCAGCTGATTCTCTACTACCCATTCTCCGTTGTAGCGGAAAAGAGTATCATTATTCGATGTAGTGGTAAAAAAGAGATGGGGGATTTCATGGGAATCGAACGCAAATGAAAAAACGGCGCCCATGTAGATATCGTTAGTAAACGTCTGTCCCATCTGCACCCAGCCCTTCAAACCCGCATAATAATCTACCTCGTTCTGCACGGCGGGGTTGAAAAAATGGAATAGGGCGCATCCGTTTATAAATATCAGTAACGGCAAGACTAATAAATAACATTTCATTTTCATAGCACCTTCTCTTAATAGTTACCACTTTGTAAATATTCTGACGTTTCCAGTATAGTCCTCCACCGCGGCGACGGGATTCCCGTCCATGTCGATAGAGAGTTTTATGCATTCCGAATTAGTGAGATCGCCGGGCAGCCCGAGCATCGGGGAGACCACATCCCCGGCAACTTTCAGAATGTGGGGTTTATAGGTATCGGCGTCGATAAATCCCACGTAGATATATCCACGGTTTTTATCGGGGACGACCGAAACCACGGCATTCCCGCCTGTATCTATATAGACCTGTTCGGGATACAAACGGGCGGTTCCATCGATATTCAAGTTATCGTTCCATACGTGGAAAACGGACACCGATAACAAACCATCCTGGTCTAAATATACTCCGTAGATATTATCGAAACCGTCGACAACGACCTTCGCAAGTTGATGAGCGTTTGTAAAATTATATATCCTGGAGGTATCGTTTATCGTGTAAAAGATCGCGCAGTTAGATATAAAACCGGCGCCGGCAAATATCTTTCCGAAGGAATCGACGTCAATACTGAGGTCGACTATTATATCGGGGAACGAATAAGGCGATCCCATGATATCCTTCCATGGATCCGAAGCGAAAGGCTGATTGAGGTCCTGTATTCTGAACTGACCGGGCATACCATTATCATAAAAAATCACGAATATTGATCCTGTCGATATTGCATAATCCCATAGCAGGACTTCTGGGGAACCGAAATAAAGGCTGGTATAAGGTTGCCATGTACTACCCTGATCCCATTTACTTATCATTCCTCCAAAACTCTGGTCGATATACCCGTTAAACATGCCGAAATCCTGACGGTATTTTAGTAATACCGAGTATGCGGTAGTCGCGGGATTATCGATGCTGTTCCAGATGGAGTTCTGGTTATCATAACTTTTTACGATAGGATTAAATATCGAGGTTTCGATATAACTGAAGAAAAGGGTATCGTTATCGCCGACACAGATGGAATAATTAGCGGCATCGATATTGCTGATTGAGGCTGCTTCGCTCCAATGCGTATCGTTGATTACATTATTCACCGCAGGCGGGAAAAAGTGGAAAAGAGCGCAGGATGAGAATAAAAGCGCGATGACTGGAATAAGTAGCTTCATCGGTATACCCCTTAATACCATGTTTGAAATATATGTAACGTGGGAGGCTGTAATATCGCCGCTACGGGAAGCCCTTCCTGATTCACCGCGAGTTTTATAGCATTACAGTTTGTCATATATTCGGGGAATGCCGGCATAGGTACGGCGCTCCCGTTTTCAATCTTGATCACCATCGGTTTGTGGTTGTCCATTGTAATAAAACCGACAAAAATCCGCGTCGAGTTTTTATCTACAGCCACACTCAGACCTAATTTGTGACTGGAGCCCACGAAAAATGACTGGTTATAGAGGGTAATGGCTCCATTGTCGGAAATATCAGGATAAGTATAGCTCATAATGCGGACTTTAATCTGATCGTCCGTCGATTTATAGATCACATAGAGGTTATCGCTTCCATCGACCGCGATTTTGGCATACTCACGGCCGTCGGGGATATTAAAAGAGGCGCAAACCCCGCTTGCCCCGTTGAAGTATATCTGCGAATGATTAAAATCACCGGTTCCGACAAATACGTTACCGTGGGAATCGACGTCCGCGGAATAGTCCATAATGGAATACCCGACGTCTTTATTGAAGCTCTGATATTGAACCCATGTGCTGCCGGGCATATCAGGTTCATTGTTGGTATCTATTAAAAAAGACGAAGGGGAATTGATTGTTAGAATAAAAGGGTCTCCATAAATATTAAAAAAATAATCCCAATCAGGCATTGCGGCTGCGCTAAATGAAGGCCCGAAAGCAGTAAACCCGCTGGAACTGCTGCTGAACACGATCTGGGCTTGTCCGCTGGATTGAGTGGCAAATGTTAAATTCCATTTTTTATTATAGGCGACTTTCAACGCATCCATGGAAGAGGCCGGCATACCGAAGTTGGTTGCCCATTCGTCGGATAGAAGGGAAGCGAATACTACAGCGAATTTCATGGTGGCAGTCGAGTAAACCGCCGTGTACACCCGATCGGAATCGTCGACGGTTATCGAGTAATACCTCGCATCGAAGATGCCGGATAACGAATGCATCGTGTTCCATTGCGGCTGGTTCAGCGTATTATTCGCCGAGGGTGAAAAAAAGTGCAGTAAAGCGCATGACGATAATGCGAAAAGCGGGATTAAAAAAAGTAACTTTCTCATACGCCCCCCTATGCTTAATTCATCCTGAAAATATAAGTATTTGTCGACGGATAATCCTGTGATACCGCCGCGGCCGCTTTATTATTTTGATCGACCGCGATTTTTATATACGTGCAGTTGTAAAGATCAGTAGGAAAGCCGGATACCGGGGTAAATAATCCGTTTTTATAGCATAAGACCTTCGGTTGACGATAATTCAAATCGATAAACCCGACATAAAATATCGTCCGGTCATTATTATAGTCCAGCGAAATCGCGCTTTGCTCGAACGAATCCAAATGATAAACGGTGTCGTTATAGATTCCCGTCTCCCTGATAAGCGTCAGATCCGCCGTTTCGTTATTGACCGTAAACTCTTTATATTTCAGGACTATTTTTTCGCTCCAGTTCCCGATATACACGCAATGAAGATGGTCGTTCTTATCAATAAATATTTTCGCGGAATCATAGCCGTCGTAGAATTCATGCACTTTGATTTCGTTATTTTTTGTATTGTAGATATAGATAATAATTTTGTTATCCGCTGCCAAACATGAGTAAATATGCCCGTTCACCGATTGAGCGATGCTGACGGTTCTAAACGGGATATGGCCTATATTTGTTACGACTAACGTGCTCCATGAGTTTCCCGCCCAATCGTTACAAATTTTAAGATTGAGATTTGAATTCATACTATTTACATAAGCAATGAGAGTGTTCTCCAGTTGGGTATTCTGAAGGTAATAATCGAAGATTGGCATTATACCGGAGGCTTCGCTCTGAAATGCCGTGAAATTCCATGAACCGGTACCGGTATTGCACTGTAGAAATCTTAAATCCATTCCGGAATACTTCGCGAGGATAAGCGGATAAGGATAGAAGGGACTGTTTTCCTTGACGAACTTAATGAGAGGAAAGGAGTAATTGGAGGAATAATCGAAACCGTATTGCGGGAACGAACCGTCGGAGGACTCGCTGAATACTTTAAGCGCATTCATATTATAATTTTCGGTATATGCGAAATACACCCTGTTATCGGGATTGACGGCGATGGAAAACTCGGGCACTTTTATATTGTACCCCTGGTTAAACTCATGCACAAGATGCCACCCGCCGGAGGTCAGCGCATTATTGATCACAGGCTGATAAAAATGGAGTAGTTGACAGGACAATAAGCCGGAAAAAACCGGTATCATGCCGGATAGAATAAATTTCCGCATATCATCGCCCTAAAAATGGAACCTCACACCCAGCGAAAGAGTTACAGGGAACTGATAGGTCTCAAAATTCGCCAAAGGTGCGAAGTAGAATCCGGCGCTCAACATCAGGAAATCGTATTCCAGCATCACATGCGGCCCCACCACAAAGGAACGTTCAGGCGAGAATACTTGGGACACATTTAAAATTTCCGGGGCGATCAGCGACAGAAAGTAACGGGCGGAGATTCCGGCGGCGAGACGGAAACCTTCTGTTCCGCGGTTGCCCAGAATATACGCGCCGACATCGATACCCGCGGCCACGCTCAGCATGAATGTCTCTCCGGGGAACGCGTTACCCCAGTCGCCGAGAAGGGGAACAGGGCTTATTCCGAGCATCAAGCCGGTATAAAACCAGTTATTCCAGAAATAATCGCCGTATGCGACCAGCATCAGCCCGTCGTTCAGGTTCAGCCGCATCGAGAACCCGCCCAAACCCTTCAAGGACGGATTGAGAAGGACACTCTCTTTATCATGGAGAGTAAACGTATTGGTATAAACGAAGTTCGTCTTGTCCTCGATCAGCCAGAACGTATAATCGCGTCCGGCGTAAATATTCGATAGAACCGTGTTGTCGGATACGATATTCGTCTCGGCGGCATGGATAAGGTACAGATCATAGATGGATTTCGCCTTCTTATTAGGAATTGCGGGAATACTGATAACGCCCACCGCGTAATATCCGATCGTAATCGCCTCGCCCTTCTTTGGGACAAACGTCTGGTCGAACGCGACCGCGGCGGTGGAAAGGTTCCGGAGGGTTATCTGGTAATTCTGGTCGGCGAGTACTTTCAGGTTCATACTGAAACCGTCGCCCGCGACGTCGGAGATATATTTCTCGTTGATATATAACCCGTATTTTTCGCTGCCGATACGGAAACCGCTGAACTGGAGGGTCGCCACGGCGAGCTGTTTCTGGAGTGTCTGCGCGATAATATCTTCGAGCATGTTATCGATAGCATCGAGCACCTCGAACTCCGTCCCGGAGGTGTACGATTTCTGGAAGAAAACCGCGCCGAGTTTCTGCGACCAGACATACAGGTTGATGGATAATTTCTGATCTTTTTTAGTTTTTCCCGTGAGGGTATAATCGCCGTAAATAATGAAGTCCGCCGGGTTGAGCGCCGCGAATGTGGAGACGTTGGATGAGTCGAACTTCATGGAGAGCAGTTTGTCACGGTCGGGCAGGGTGACGCCGGGTATGATTTGTATAAAGTTATGAATAGGCCCGAAGAACAGGATACGGTAGTTATCGGAACCCGCCGAATTTTCCTTTGGGGTAAGGTTCTGGAGCGGCATGATCAGCAGACTGATGTTGTTCGTATTGCTTTCCTGAGCGAAAACAAGAACCGGAAGGATAATAAACATGATGAACGGTAAAAACTTCTTCATAATAAAGCCCCCGATGTGTAATTAGTTATATTTTAATATGCTTTCATCGATTTTCCAAGTATTTTTATGGAAATGTTTGATAAATATTTATCTAATTGTTATTCACATCATTAAATGATATATTATAGTATATATCGGGCGTCAGAACACCGTAAAACCATGTTTGAATATACGCTATTATAAATGCTTCTTGCATCGAATTATTTTGAAAATCCATCGTTTGTGTGATATACTCTGGAATTACATGGTTTTACCATATAATTAGATGAAAGTGATGAGGCAATTCTGAATTGAAAGGATAATTCGGAAAACAAACGCCGGAACAGTTGAAAATTCTGAAATTTATCTTAGAATATTCGGATACAATATTCAGGAGCATTCAAATGAAAAAAATGGTATCGATACTGGTCTTTTCGATGGTTTTCAGTACGGCTTTGTTTTCCGAAGTCCTGTCATTAAAGGACGACGGTTATTCGATAGATATTCCCACCAATTATCAGTTCCGCCAGGAGGAGAACCGGCTCTCCGTTCTTTTAAATATCCCCGGTTCGGAGATCGAGATATCGAAGTCGTATCTGCCATGGAAGGAAATCCAGGCGGGCTCGTCTCAGGCATATATAAAGGAAGCGAACCTGATGATGTTCAAAACTGAGGTGTCGCTCGAGAATGCGGCGACGAATAATTCGATTGTTTTCCTCTGCGTCGAACTGAAAAAATTCAACCCGAAGAACCCCGATTATGCAATTCAGGTCTATGCATCGTACTTCCAGACAAAAAAGGGAGTATACCGCATCGTGTTCGAATCGGCTGTGGAAATCTACCCATACGCGCTTCCCGAGGTGAAATCGCTTGTCGATTCGATCGAGAAGCTGAAGTAATTTGCTTCCGGGGCGGCGGGGTTTCATTATAGGGGAGTTCTAAAAACCTAGATTATTTCTTAGAAAATTCAAGAAATACTCCTTCTTTCTTTCTGAGCGGTCATAGGAGAAAGCTAGCAAAGAACCCCGCACAAGAATGCGGGACAAGCGAGCCGCCGCGCAGATAAAGCTCAGGAGAAGAGACGGGAAATCCCGGTAGCAGGAATCGCTTTACAGTGCGCGGATTGAACAGCCAATTATCATTCTACTATGCAGTTAAGTATTGCGATTATTTGTGCCCCGCCACTATGCCGCGACTTTTTCTAAGCGAAACGGGTTGAAACGCCGTTGTTCGAGCGCGACCTGTTTTCATTGATTGAGGAGCTTGAAGCAAGTTGCGGCGTTTCCCGTTTCGCGCCCCTGCACTACAAAGCGGCATCCGGCGGGGAACCTCTTTCTTTCGTTCTTTCTGGGTTTGCAGCCTGTCCCCGAAGGACTTGCCGGAGGGGGAAAGAAAGAACAGGTGCATTCGATATCTCAGGGAGAGTTTTTAGAACTCCCCTATAGAAAGAGGGATAAAAATGAAAAATCTGGTCATACTTTTCCTTTCATTTATTTTTGTTTCCTGCGGGTCAAAGTACGGCCTGGTTAAAATCGGGCCGGTTACTTTACAAAAAAATCCCGAAATACTGTCGGTAAAAAGTTCCCCGGATAACCTGCCCGCCGAGTATATCTTCTACAACAACACGACGAACAGGATAGTCTTTATCTCGAGGGAGGCCTACTTCGCTTCCGCCGACGGGATATGGAAATCCGGCATTATCGGGCCGTTCGATACCCCCGTCGTAGTCAATCCCGGCGATAAGTGGATATTTAACGATAAAATTTTTGTTCCGTCCGACGTCATCGATTCGATTATCGACGAGGGCAAGATGGACGGGGAAAAGTTTGCCTTCATCCAGATTTTTCATTATGAAGGCTCAAACACAAAGGGCGAGATAGTAGTCAAATGGAAGGTAAAGCTCGATTATTCGCAATGGCATCAGGATACTGTAAAAAAGGAAACCCAATATTACAAAGTACAAATCAATCCCGATTACTTCAGTAAATCCTATGAATCCCAACGGTTGGAGAGTTTTCTCGCGTATTTCGACAAAGTGTACTCCGAGCTTGGAAACACGTTGGGGTATCTCCCGGTCGGGGGCGGCAAGATCAAGCTCAGGTTAACCGAATGGGGGGGATTCCCGTATTTCGCCCCGCCGCGTCCGGCCCGTTCGTGTCGATACCCGCGTCATTGATAGTCAATAATAGCGGCTGGCTCTATGTGGTGTACCCTCACGAGTTGACTCACTACTTCCTGCTGACCGAATTCCCCGATCCGCCCCGATGGATGGTGGAAGGCCCGGCCTCCTATTTCGCGGGAAAAGTCTGCGCGGCGTTGGGGTATCAGAAGATCGCCTCTGACGACGGGGCGAAGATATCCAAATGGGGTGAGGAGTATGCCGAAAAGGGCAAGACCTACCTTTTCACCGATAAATGGCCGCAGGATAATACCGGCGACCATCCCCTCGGCTTCGGCAGGGCGTTCCAGCTCATGGGGGATATCGAAAAACTCTGCGGGAGCGGTATTTTTATCAGACTGTTCCGCCAGTGGAAACAGGACGGGTTCCAGTTCCCGGCGGGTAAAAGCCCGATGGAAAAGACCGCGCTCGTGATCGATTCTCTCGCGAAGTTGTCCGGTAAGGACGTGATGAAACTGTTCAGGGAGTACGGCTATACGGGGAAATAGAAGGGAAAAAGTTCCTGTGACGGGTTGAAGTATCTCTATAGAAAAAGGAGGATACATGAAAAGGTTATTTCTGGTTTCAGCGGGGCTATTATTGGCTTCGCAAGTCATTTTTTCAGCCGTGCTGAACGGCACTAAGGAATTGGGCGTATCGGTTCAACCCGATAGCCTGATATTGGAGGAGTTCGGCGGATGGGTTCCCGGTACGTATATATTTAAAAACAACTCGAAAGAGACCATCGAATTTACCGTCCGCAACGCGGTCTTTGTTACTTCCGACGGGGCATGGACTTCAGATAACATCGGCCCGTTTCCTACGAAGATTACGGTCGAACCGGGGGAAACGTATAATTTTGACGATAATATCCTCGTCCCGGTGGAGATTGTTTTCGAAATGTACAGTATGGAAAAGCTGAAAAACGGTGAATGCAAGTTCATCCAGAAATTCAATTACCTCTGCGGCGATAAGGAAGGGACGGTTTCGGTAAAGTGGGATGTGAAGATGCCGACCTCGCCGGAAAAGATGCAGTACCTTATCACCAATACCCCGGATTATACGATTCTGGCGGTAAAATCGAATTTCACGACTCCGGAGTCGCGTGAAAACCTCGCTAAGTTTATTACCTTTACGGAAAAAATCTACCCCCAGATAGTAAAGGCATTCGGGTATATGCCCTCGAAGGAAAAGAAGGCCTTTCTTCGGATAGAAAACTGGGAGATGTTTCCTTACTTCGTAGGCCCATTTAATGGGCAGAGTTTTATTTACATTCCCGCGAACCTGATCATTTACCCGACGGAGTGGATGAATATAGCGTTCCCGAGAGAGCTCGCTAATTATTTCTTTTATTCCGAGTTTCCCAACGCGCCGTTCTGGATGGCCAGGGGTTTAACGTGTTATCTTGCGGGGAAGGCGTGCGCGGGCGCGGGATATGATAAAATAGCGCAGGAAGAGGCCGCCAAGTATACCTACGGCGGTAACCAATATGCGGTGAAAGGAAAGAAATATCTGTTTACCGATCAGTGGGAGATCTATAATGCCGGCGACAGCGCTATGGGAATCGGGCGCGCGTACCAGTTGATGGGCGAGATTGAAAAACTCTGTGGTTCCGACATATTTACCAAACTATTCGCGAAATGGAAACAGGACGGGTTTAAATTTTCGCAGAAAATGCCAGCTATCGAAAAAACCGCTCTGATTATCGACGCGCTCGCGAAAATATCCGGCAGAGATGTTTTAGCGCTGTTTACCAAATTCGGTTATCAGCCGGGGAAATAGGTCTAATAAATTCGGGTCTCCTCAGGGGGACCTTTTTTTATCACCTGTCGCAGGTCATTGATCATTCCCGGTGGAAAGGTTGAAATGGGGTGACATCAGTGTCATCGCGGGTCATTTTAGTCTCATTATGCCTTGCTGGATATCGGGGTTAGGCGTCCTGCGTCCCGGTTGATGACATCCGTGTCATCACGGGATTTCTCCCGTCCATGGGAGTCACAGTACCTTGCGAATTTTAGGATTTTCCATTATCATAATGCATCTTATTATTGCTATAGGAGCAAGTTATGACCGCAAGCGAAATCCGCAAGAGCTTTCTCGACTTCTTCGCGGGTAAAGACCATACTATCGTTAAATCCGCGCCGCTGGTTCCCGATAACGACCCCACTCTGCTTTTCACCAACGCCGGGATGAACCAGTTCAAGGACGTGTTCCTGAATACGGGCGCCCGCCCTTATAAACGCGCCGCCGATACCCAGAAATGCATGCGCGTATCGGGGAAGCATAACGACCTCGACGATGTGGGCAAGGATACCTACCACCACACCCTGTTCGAGATGCTCGGTAACTGGTCGTTCGGCGACTACTATAAAAAGGAAGCCATCGCATGGGCATGGGAACTGCTGACCGGGATATGGAAGCTCCCCAAGGATAAGCTCTACGCGACCGTGCATAACACCGACAAGGAGGCCGCCGGATTTTGGGCGGAGCTTACCGATATCGAAAAATCGCATATCATGGAGTTCGGCGATAAGGATAATTTCTGGGAGATGGGCGAGACCGGGCCGTGCGGGCCGTGCTCTGAAATCCATATCGACCGCGGCCCCGGCACCTGCGATAAACAGCACGTACCCGGGCATGTGTGCGCCGTCAACGCCGGATGCGCGCGCTATATCGAGCTATGGAACCTCGTGTTCATCCAGTACAACCGCGAGGCCGACAGGAGCCTGAACCCGTTACCCGCGAAACATGTCGATACCGGGATGGGTTTCGAACGTATCGTCGCGGTTATCCAGGGCAAGTTCTCCAACTACGATATCGATATATTTATGGCTATAATAAAGAAGATTGAATCGATGTCCGGGCGGAAATATAATATCGCGTCCGCGAAAGCGGGAGGCGAGCATGAGGGGATGCCGTTCCGGGTAATCGCCGACCATATCCGCGCGCTGACGTTTGCGCTCGCCGACGGGGTGATGCCGTCCAACGAGGGACGCGGGTATGTTATCCGCAAGATACTCCGCCGCGCCGCGCGTTACGGGAAAATCCTCGGGTTCGACGCGCCGTTCCTGCACGAACTGGTCGATATTGTGAGCGAGACGATGGGCGGGGCGTTCCCGGAAGTACTCGAACGCGCGAAGATGATTAAAGGCCTCATCTACTCCGAGGAGGATTCGTTCTTCAGGACGCTCAATAAGGGGATGGATAAACTCCAGGCGGTGGTCGCCAAGGTGCGGAAGTCCGGCGGAGACACGATATCCGGCGAGGACGTGTTCCTGCTGTACGACTCCCTCGGGTTCCCGGTCGACTTCACCCAGCAGGTCGCGATCGACGAAAACCTGCGTATCGATATGGACCGTTTCCTCGAACTGATGGAGAAGCAGAAGGAACGCGCCCGCGCGAGTTGGAAGGGGTTCGCGTTCGACTTCAAGGTGATCGCGGGTAAGGCTGAGCCCACCGAATATACCGGGGATACCGCCGACGAAGCGGAAGAGACGGTGCAGATGATAGTCAAGGACAATCAGCTAGCTAATAAAGCGGGCGAGGGCGACGATGTGGTCGTTATCGCCGCGAAAACGCCTTTCTACGGCGAGAAGGGCGGGCAGGTCGGCGACTCGGGGTTTATCGAGAACGCAAACTGCCGCATATTCATACACGACACCCGGATTTATGACGATACCTACCTGCATATCGGGCGGATCGAGAAGGGTTCGCTCGCGAAGGGCGATAAGGTGACGCTGAAGGTGGATACCGTGCGCAAGCAGGCGATCGCCCGCAACCATACCGCGACGCATCTCCTGCACCGCGCGCTCCGCGAAACTGTGGGCGAGCACGCCGCGCAGGCCGGGTCGCTTGTTACCCCGGAACGCCTGCGTTTCGACTTCACCCATCCCAAAGCGCTGACGAAAGAAGAGATAGAACGCATCGAGAATAAAGTGAACGAGGTCGTCCTGCGGAACCTTCCGGTGACGGCGGTATGTATGAGCCAGGACGAGGCGAAACGCGCGGGGGCGGTCGCCATCTTCGAGGAGAAGTACGGCGATATCGTGAGGATGATCGAGGTGCAGGCGTACTCGAAGGAGCTTTGCGGAGGCACGCATGTCCATGCCACCGGCGATATCGGCCTCATCAAGGTCGTGTCCGAAGCGTCGATATCCGCCGGAACCCGCCGTATCGAGGCGGTTACCGGGCTGAACTCCCTCTCGGATTACCGCAAGTATTTCTATAATATCAAGGAGATCGCGGGGTCGCTCAAGATCGACGACGACAGTCTCGCCGAGCGTGTCGCCCAGCTTGCCGCGACGATCAAGGAGAAGGACAAGGAGATTGAGGAACTCAAGAAGGCGAACGCAGCGTCGGGAATAGGCGACCTGCTGTCGAAGGCGCGTGAAATATCCGGCGCGAAGGTGATAATCGAGCGGACGGATATGGAGACCGACGCGATGGTGGCGATGGCCGACCGTTTCAGGGGCGATGTCGCAGAGGGTGTGATATTCCTCGTGAGCGGCGCGGGCGGGAAGGCGGTGCTGGTCGCGGGGGTGACGAAGAGTCTCACGGGTAAGATCAAGGCCGGGGATATCGCGCGGGAGACCGCGAAGATACTGGGCGGAGGCGGAGGCGGACGCCCCGATTTCGCGCAGGCCGGCGGGAAGGATGTGTCGAAGATACCGGATACGCTGATAAAGGCGGAGGAGATGGTTCGCGCCGCGCTGGGATAATCCCATGTATGGTGTGTTTTTGTTATGAACATCATCCCGGTAATTTCCTCTATATTATTTGATAGATTGAAAAAACGTTTGTGAAAGATAGTTTTTAAAGGGCAGTTCTAAAAACTTCATGGAAATGAAATGAATACGTATAATTATCGAATAAAGAAGATTTTACTATGTCACTGCGAGGAACGCAGTGACGAAGCAGTCTATGTAATTTATTAAATGACAATAGAATAGATTGCTTCGCCTGCGCTCGCAATGACAGGGTTGTTTTCCTATTTGGTAATCTCTGAATTATTATTGAGTTATTAGAACTGCCCTAAATAGTAAAATGTTCCCGGAGGTTTATATGATACCGTTAAAAAATCAGGAGTTTATCATCGATAAAAGCGGGAATAAAAAAAAAGGTTATTCTCGATTACGATGATTTTTTAAAGCTTATGGAAATCGTGGAAGATAATGAAGATTCAAAGTTAATAAAAAAGACGAAAAGTGAAAAAGAAATTTCTTTAGAAGACTACAAAAGGAAAAGGAAACTTGTATAAAATACTGATAAAAAAATCCGCTGAAAAAGACTTAGACGGAATCAATGAGCCGTACCTTTCCGCGATTATAATGACATCGATTCTTTAGAAGAAAATTCGCGAAATACTCATGTAAAAAAGCTGGTTAATAAAAATAATGAGTATAGATTAAGGGTAGGAGATTATAGAGTTTTATTTTTTATTGAGGAAGAAGATAAAGCAATTAAAATTTCAAGGGTTTTACATAGAAAAGACGCATATAAATAGAATTCGTCCGATACGCAACCCCCCGCTAAAAATACGCTGTTTCCGGTAATTTCCCTTGCGTTTTTATTGACTAAGTACTGATAGTTGATTAGTATTAACTGTCGGAAGATAAAACCCGGAGGCCGTTATGGATGTTAAAAAAGCTATCGAGCTCCGACGGGCATACCGTTCGCTCGAACCGGTCGAAATCACCCGTGATATGATCGACGATCTTGCCGAAAGCGCGCGTCTCGCGCCGTCCTGCTTCAATAACCAGCCGTGGAACTTTGTTTTTGTGACCGATAAAGAGCAACTGCGGAAACTGTTCGGCTGTCTTACGAAGGGCAACGAATGGATTCAGCGGGCGTCGATGATAGCCGCGGTGTTCGGCAGTAAGGATAAGGACTGTATAGTGAAGGAACGGGAGTATTACCTGTTCGATATCGGGATGTCGGTGGCAAATATCCTTTTGCGGGCGACCGAAATGGGTCTGGTGGCGCATCCTATCGCCGGATTTAACGAGGAATGTGTCAAAGAAACGCTTGGGATACCGATGGAATCCCGGATGATCACGCTCATCAATTTCGGGAAAAAGTCTGATGAAATTAACCCCGTCCTTTCGGACAGCCAGCGGCTTGCGGAGGCCGAACGTCCGCCGCGGAAGGAACTGAAAGATTTTGTTTATTATGATCACTTCTAATAACCCTCTTTTCAATTAGATTATTAAGGAAAAGAGGACAAGGAAGTGACCATTGGGCGTATTTTAAAGATATATCATTAATAATGTTATAAATGTTAATAGTTTATGCGTCAGTCCCCGCAAGGGGGAAACCGCCCTTATAATAAAGTGAAATGACGATTTATTGCTTGTAAAATTGCAGGCGATTCGCTATAATAAGTAAAACAATGGAGGGCATTATGCAGAAATATAAGTGTGAAGTATGCGATTGGATTTACGACCCCGCGGTCGGCGACCCTGACGGAGGTATCGCCCCGGGAACCCCGTTTGAAAAAATCCCCGACACATGGTCATGCCCGGTGTGCGGCGCGGATAAGGGGAGTTTTGTTCCCGTCGATTAATCGCTCAGAACGAAATATCGATCTTCCCGCGAGTGAGCCTGAATAGATACGGAGAAATTATTGAAAGAAAGGAAGGAAAAGCTCTTGTGGGAGAGAAGCCATTATTATCAGTTTCTAAAGACTGAACTGGGATCGGGAGAGTGCACCGAGAAAGATGTGCTATGCCATCTTCCCGACTTCTATATGCTCCTCGCGGACTTGTTAAACATGATCCAGCTCGACCGTGAAGACAGAGCCTATGTCTGCGCGGCGCTGGGTTATCTGGTCGCGCCCGCCGACTGGATACCCGAACTCATTCACGGGCCGGACGGGTATATCGACGATCTGTTCGTGACCGTCTATGTGGTCGACCGTCTTGTCGCGAAATACGGTATCGGTCCGATAAAAAGCCTCTGGGAAGGCGAGGGAGATTTTGAAACGGTCTACCCGCGTTGTCTGGAATATTCCCATGAGAAGGTCGAAAAGCTCGGCCTGACCGATAAAGTGCTCAAGTATGTAGGCCTTATCTAAAAAATCCCGCCATAATAACATTTTCATCCATGTAAATATCAATCAATCCTTCAGTTATCCCGAAAATTAGCGATAATATACTGACTGTCATATCAATCATTGATACGGAGGAAATATGGGCCGCAATAAGGAACAGAACGAGAAAAACCGTGAGAAAAGCCGCGCCGCGATAGTAGCAGCGGCGAAGAAGTGTTTCGCCGAGACGGGATATGTCAATACGAAGATGTCGGATGTCGCGAACGCCGCCGGGATGAGCTACGGCAACGTGTACTGGTACTTTCCCACTAAGGAGGAACTGCTGAAGACGATCCTCGAGGACGGATTCGCGGCGCGTGAGAAACTGATCGCCGATTCGTTCCTGACCGGGGGCAGCAGTATCGATAAGATCGGGGGGATTATCGACGGGTATATCAACCTGTACCGTAACGATTCCGAATTCGCGGCGATTTACACGTCTCTCCTCGCGCTCGGCGGGACTGAGTTCTTCAGGAGCCTCGGCCTCGACGCGGAAGCGCTGGTGCGCGGGCAAAGCGAGCTCCTGATATCCGTGTTCAAGCTCGCCGTTCAGCAGAAGACTGTGGTCGGGATCGCCCCGGAGACGCTGTCGGCGCTATTCCTGTCGTTCTTCAACGGCGTGATGATCACCTATCGGAACCAGCTCGCGCTTCTGCCCCAGGCGGAAATCCGTAACTCCGCGCTCCGGCTGATCGGGCAGGAGAGCGTGTTTTATCTGTAATATTTTCATTTATTTGCTTTTTCTTAATATTTTTTATACTATTATTCGTATAAATATATTTATGGAGAAACTTATGGAAAAAACGCAGAATAATGAAAAGAAAGTTTATCCGAAAATTCCTGAAACAAATTGGTGGGCATTAAGGAATCAATTTAATAAATCATTACCCACAAAGGTAAATGCAAGTTATTTAAAATCTTTATTAAATTTAGCCACAGATTCTGCAGCAAGAAATTTAATTAATCATCTGGAACAGATTAAAATAATTGATAGCGATGGAAAACCAACAGATAGAGCAAATAATTGGAGGATCGATAGTAGCTATTCTCAAACATGTAAAGAGATTCTAAAAGAAGTATATCCTCAAGAATTAATTGATTTATATTCCGGAAATGATGTAAATAGAGAGTTAGTAAAAGAATGGTTTAAAAATTCCGCTGCTTTAGGTGATAATACTGCGGGTCAATGTGCATCATTATACATTATATTAAATAATGCCAAAGTAAAAACAAGCGAAGAAACAAAAAAAAGCATTCAAAAAAGCAAGGTTCAAAACCCACCTAAAAATGAAACCCCACATAAAATAAGTCAAAAAAACTTGGATTCAGATGATATTCCTGCAATTCATCTAAATCTACAAATTCACATTTCTCCAGAAGCAAATTCAGAGCAAATAGAAACAATTTTTAGTAATTTAGCAAAATATATATATAGAAAATAAAATGAAATATAAAGACCTATTTCAACTTTTTTATGATACAAGTAGTATAATTAAAGCCTCACCTTTTGGAAAAGAAAAAAATAAAAAAGAAAAAGAAAAATCCTTTACTTTAAGAGATTTTATAAATGATTCTGGTTTGTTAAAAGTAGTTGAAAAACTATTTAATGATGGACATCATGCGAGAGCAGTTGAAGAAGCGTTTAAGTTTTTAAATAATTACATTAAAAAAATTGCTAAAGTATCTGAAGATGGGGCAAGTTTAATGCGAAAAGTCTTTAGTGTGAATAACCCAATTATTAAGTTAAATTCAGGAAGTAATCAATCTGAAAACGATGAACAACAAGGTTATATGGATATATTCGCTGGTTGTATGATGGGGATACGGAATCCAAGAGTGCATGAGCATGATTGGGAAGATCCTCAAGACCGTGCAATTCAATTATTATTAATAGCAGATCATTTATTAGATAAAGTAAAAAGTGTAATAAAATAATCTGTTATAATTTTATTTTATTTTTGGGCAGGAGAGCGTGTTTTATCTGTAATATTTGACATCCGGTTTTAAAGTTAGTATACTTTCATAAAACCATAGGAGTTTTTTTATGAAAGGAAACGAAAAATTAATCGGGGTTCTCAATTCTCTTTTAGCTGACGAACTGACGGCGATCAACCAGTATATGGTGCATTCCGAGATGGCGGATAACTGGGGATACCTCAAGCTGCATAAGCATTTCGAAAAGCGCGCGATCGACGAGATGAAGCACGCGGAGAAGCTGATCGGGCGTATTTTGTTCCTCGAGGGGATGCCGATAGTGTCGCAGTTGAAAAATATCCATATCGGCACCGATATCACAAAGATGCTCGCGAACGACAACGCCGCCGAAGCGGACGCGATCAAGGCGTATAACGAGGCGATTATCCTCGCTGGTGAGGTAAAGGACTATGCGACCCGCGATTTCCTGCAGGGTATCCTGAACGACGAGGACGCGCATATGGACGGTATCGAGGAGCTTCAGGACCAGATCAGCCAGATGACCCTCCCGACATTCCTTACTACGCAGACTAAGGAATAGCGACTCATTGTTAACACCCTCACGTATGAGGCGTGTTGACAAACAAGGAAATTTGATCATTTCCTGACATTGCGATTCCCCACGTTGCAGTATACCTTCGATGTATAGGGGAAGCAGTCTGATTTATTCCTTATATGGTATTAAAATAGATTACTTTGGCTTAGGCCTCGCAATAGCAAAAATAGATTATCAAAAAGCCCCTCGCGGGGCTTTTTTTATTGAAATAAATAAAAAAGACCCTTGTAAATATTTTTATTTTTGTTAATATATTTATTCTTATACCTTGGGGGTATTTAAGTGAAACAATCTATTCTTTTTCTGGTCTGTAGTGTATTGATTCAAATTATTACTTTTCCACAATCCGGAATTTCAAAAAAAGGGAATGTGGTTGAAATCCAGAAAAAATCGGTATTAGTCCTGCCGATTCAAAATCTTTCACCCCAGAATTTTTATCAGAAAACAGATCAGTATATTATTATTATCTGGAAAAACCTATTAAACTTTCTGGAACTTATTCCATCGATAGATATTATTACGAATAACCAAAAGGAATTTAAAAATTGGGATAAAGCGGATATTAAAATAATTTCTTCCAATTATCACGCATCATTTATTATCACGGGCGAAGCCTATCTGACGAATAAGAATTTTGATATTTTGGTTGAAATCTGGGATAAGGCTAAAGGGAAAAGTATCTATCAAAAGACCTATACATCCGGTACCGGGTATGAATTTATGGATATGCTAGATACTGTTATTGATGGAACCGTCAGTTCGTTAATGAATACCCCGATAGAAATAGCCTTTATTCAGTTTAACAATATTAAAATTGGCGATAAACCGCTGGAGGTATTCCTGAACGGTAAAAAAATCGCAAAAGTTGAAAATAGCGGGTATTATGAAAAAATACGTGTCCCGGCGGGAAATACATACCGTATTGAAATAATTGATACTGGCGGAAAAACGGTATTAAAAAAAGTTGTGATACCTAAACCGAATGAGATGGTTACAATTGAGTATTCCCCACCGATAGTGATTCAGCCGGAAGTATTATCGAAAATAAAAAAGTATGAAATTGCTCAGTATAACAGTATAAGTTATTTCACTATTTCCCCCGATGGTTCAAAATTAGGATTTCAGTATCAGAAAAATGAAAAATGGTATCTGAATTTAAACGGTGAAATATTCGGGGCCTACGATAGTATGGGATTTCTTAAATTTTCTGACGATGGAATGAGCTTCGGATTTGATTATAAGGATGGAGAAAGTTCCTATATTAATATTAATAGTATTGTCTATGATAGTTATGAGGGAGGTGTATTTCTTGTTTTTTCTCCCAATGGGAAAAAATACGGATATACCTACTCCAAATATGGAAAGAAATACATCAATATAAACGGGAAAATTTTTGGGGGATATGATTCGGTGGGGGGACTTGTTTTCTCTAAAGTCGGTTTGGATTATGGATTCTTTTATGTTCAGGGTGGGAAATGGAATACTTATGTGAATGAACAAAATTACGGAAAGTATGACTCAGTGGGGAAAATGGTCATATCCGACGATGGAAATTATTTTGGTTTTGATTATAAACAAAATGAGAAGTGGAATGTGTATATTAAAGATAAACTGTATAGCGAATCTGCCCCGGTCAAGTGTCTGGAAATGTCTCAGGACGGGTCAAAATTCGGATATTGTTATGGAAGTTATATAAAAGTTGATAAAATGATTTACGGGCCATATGTATCTATCAAGAGCCTAAAATTCAGTAAAAACGGTTCGAGCTACGGTTTTGTATATTTTTATGGCGGTAAATTTTTTATCAATATTAACGGTACTATTTACGGGGGTTTTGATATCATAGGAAATATCGTTTTTTCCGAAAACGGCGCTAGTTTCGGGCATTCCTATAATTTGAACGGTAAATGGTATATCAATATTAATGGAAAAATATTCGGGAATTACGATTCAATCGGGAAAATTGTTTTTTCTTCGGATGGGTTAAAAAAGGGATTCAGTTATTATATGAATAATAAGTATTACATCAAAATAGATGAAATCACTTATGGGCCGTACTCTTTCGGTGATTTTACGCTTAACGATAAAAAGAAAGAAATAATCTCTTATATTAAAGATAATTACGCATATATTGAAGATGTAACACGGTAAATATTTAAACATTGAATCGGCGGTTAAAAAGGATGCCATGTAATCCGGCTTTGTATCAGTATTGTTACGGATGAATAGAACAAACATAGAAGGAACCACTAATTCCCAATAAGTATACTATATTTACTGATATTGGTATTACTGACGGCCGACCAATAAAAAGGTGGTCAAACAACCTCCAAATCACTAGACTGGTTCAAGCGGAAATATATAGGATAGGAGGACGGAATAACCACCAAGAACAGGATAACGGAAAAAAACCGCGAGATAGTAATTATCGATGATTCAACTTACGGCAGAACTCAGGAATGTCAGTAAGGCATTTAAGATCAAGGGGTATTCCCACCGGCAGTTCTACGAGATTAGGTGGAATTATCAGGCATTCTGATGGATATAATATAATGCGCCCCAAAAACTGGACAGGCAGTTAAGGTGAAATTTTGCTGTGGATATTGTAAAATACAGAAGGAGAAAAACAATGTCACAGCGAACCAAGCATTCAGCGGAATTCAAGGCGAAAGTTG
>JABLXV010000012.1 GCA_013177895.1 Brevinematales bacterium
ATACTTTATTGTGAACTATAATCATCATTGGATTATAGAACGATTGGGATATCAATCCCCGGTTTGTTACCGTGAGAATCAGGAAAAATTAGGCTTAAAAATTGCTTGATTAATTGGGGCCAATACAGTACCAACGAAACGGGGGAATACTTAGAAATGACTCTTCCTGTCGGGAATTTCACCGAGCTTCAGGGGAAAGTACTTCGTTACGGCGCAAAGGCAAGAATAATTGCGCCGCCGGAAATAAAACAAGCGTGTGAGAACGAGATACGTGAGATGGCAAAGCTGATAAAATGACCATTTCATTATCTTAAGATTACCCTCCGGCTTTCAACATTTATCCATAATCACAATCAGTGTATTAACTGTCAGGTAATAACCGTATCTGCAAAAACTTACGCTATAGTATATTGACATATATTCATTTTGTTAATAACATATTTAATCAGAAACAGGATTGGTATTTTAAGAGATGATTCTGGCGCTTTATGATTTCATTTTTTACTAGTAAACTAATATCGGGGGTAAAAATAATGAAACATTCGGTATTCATCTTTCTATTACTTTTTGTGAATTCATTATACCCCACAGAAATAAACCCAAAAGCCGAACGAGGAGTCATCGACTTCATTCAATTTGATTTTGCTAAATATGGATCACAACAATTGAATGGAGAATGGGAAGTATTCCCGTCGAAACTTTTAACACCGGAAACATATTCTACAAACCAATCGAAACCGTTTTATTATCAGATGCCTGGTATTTGGAATGGAAAAACTTTAGGAAATATTCCATTTCAAAATTTTGGATATGCAACCTTCGTTTTACATGTAAGAATCAGTAATACTAATCAACTTCTTGGTATTTCTGCCAGTGAAATTTTTACTTCTTATAAATTATGGATAGATAACAAATTACTTCTTTCAAACGGTATAGTATCGGATAACCCGGCAACTTATCAACCAAATATGCTATCAATGGTAGGATTTTTTTCTCCAAAATCCACTAATATTTGTATTATACTACAGATTGCCAACTTTCAACATAATCATGGAGGTATTCAGAGTCCTATAAAAATGGGATTATCCCATCAAATTTCTAATGAAAATAAACATAAAGAAAACACGGATATGTTCTTATTTGGTGTTTTACTTATCATGGGTCTCTATCATTTGGGTCTTTATTCTCAGAGACTCTCAGATAAATCATCATTATATTTTGGATTGTTTTGTTTGGTCGAGGCAATCCGGACAGTCACTGTAATTACTAGTCAAGTTTTATTTAGCCATATATTTTCTGAAATGCAATGGAGCTTGGCTATTAGGATAGAATATCTCACAATGCCTTTCGGAATTATACTATTCCATGGGTTTTTAGCTGCTCTTTTTAAGACAGAAAATTTAAAATGGTTAAAAAATGCTTTAGTAGCGATGAACTTATTGTATGCTTTGATTATTATTATATCACCTATATTTTTCTTCACTTCAATATTGATTTTCTATCATGGTATATTAGTATTATCTGGTTTCTACATGATGGTTGTTCTATTTCTAGCAATAAAACGAAAACGTGAAGGAGCAGCACTGATATTGTTGGGATTTTTTATATTATTTTTTAGTACGCTCAATGATATACTAAATGCGAATCTCATAATTAACACTGGATATTTTCTTTCTTCCGGAGTTTTTCTTTTTATTTTTCTTCAATCCTTTATCCTTTCAGTCCGTTTTTCCAGAGCGTTTCGAAAAGAGGAAATCCTCGCAAAAGAATTGGAAACTGCAAATGTATTACTGGAAGAGAAGGTTGTTGAAAGAACATCTGAGCTTACCCAAGAGAGAAATGAACTGAGAAAGAGAAACGAGCAAATGGAAAGTGAATTGGATATGGCTAGAAAAATACAACTCGCATTAATCCCTTCCTTAACCCCAAACCCCAATATTGCCAGTTACTATAAACCTATGGAAAAAGTGGGCGGAGATTTTTTTGATTTTATTATTTTTCCTGATAGCGATAAAATTGGGATATTTATTAGTGACGTCTCTGGACACGGCATTGCCGCTGCATTTATTACCTCAATGATAAAAAGTATTATTCTTCAAATAGCTCCCGTAATAGATAATCCCGCAGAATTTTTAACTCATTTAAATATGTCTATTATCAATCAAACTGACGGGAATTTTATTACTGCATTCTATGGTATCTATGATATAAACACACGCTGTTTCACATATTCAAATGCTGGGCACAATATGCCATACTTAATTGAAAATAATAAGATTAGTTTTCTCGGGTCAAATAATAAAAGTGTTCCGCTTGCTGTGTTGAGTAACGACGAAATGTTGATGATTGATAAAACGTATAAAAACTATGAAGTAATTCTTCATCACGGGAGCAAACTGCTTCTTTATACTGATGGTTTGGTGGAGACTGTGAATTATAATGATAAAGATATTAATTCTATGACTCCTGATTTTGAAACAAAATGTCTTACTTCGGTTATAAAAAACATTCAGGGTCTGCTTTGTGAAAACTTTATTTCCAAATTATACAACAGCCTTTGTAATTTCAGGGGAAATGAAGTTTTTGATGATGATGTTTGCATGATATGTTTGGATGTGATATAGCTGAAATGTACGAGAAATATTTTTAGAAAGTAAATCGTTTTCTACCTATATCTACAAAAAAACATTTTGATGATGGTTTATGTAATAAATACTGAGATTGAGATGTCAATACACAATATGTATCATTTACCCTCTTAAATGAGCCTGATTTCTATATAAATTTGGGGGCGCGCCTTAAATTTATATTATCATCCAAACCCGTTACCCCTATTCATCATAAGCGCAGGAAAATCCCGCGCTTTTTTATTGCTCTATTTTTCATGAATCATCTTATTGAATCACCCGTCGTAACATTGATTACCCGGTTGACGAAATATGATATCTGAGATATAGTAATGAGGCATTCGAACACGCATATTTGATTTATTCAAACAATTCGGCAAGAGAGGACAATGAGGCTTTTATTCACCGGGGACAGCATCACGCTTGGCCAGATCGGCTACAGCTACGTTAATCTGATCACAGAGAAACTTCAGGGCGCAAATATCGTCAATCTGGGTCTAGATGGTGATACGCTTTCAGGAATCATGAAACGCACTCTCTCTCATTTACACGAGACGAAGCATTACGATGCAATCGTTATCGCGGCCGGCCACAACGATATTATTCTTCCCTATTTCCATACCCTGGGTTTTATGCACCGTAAAATCGTAAAGACTCTCTCTAAACGTGGGAGTATCCCTGTACAAGATAGTGACGAGTTTGAATTGAAGTATTGTGATTTCATCGGGGGAATCCGAAAAGTAACACCATCGCCGATTATCATTACCACTCTTAGTTGCCTTAATGAGAATCCGAACTCTATGACAAATCGCAGACGAATAGAGTTTAACGAAAGAATCCTGGCAGTAGCGAAAAAATGCCGCACGGAACTGGCGGATGCAGGGATGTGTTTTGATGAAGTACTGCGGGATAAGACAACAACTGATTATTTTATGAATAATCTACTAAATACCTTTCTGTTTGATAAAAAGGCATGTGCCAAACCAAACGGAGCGGACCGTTTAAGTGAAAAACGGCATCTTAATTTGACCATCGACGGTGTCCATATCAATTCAACCGGAGCACAAATATACCGGGATGTGATCCTCCGAACCATGAAAGTAATGGGACTGTTTTATTGAAAAAGTAATATTAAGGGAGTATCGGATTTTATATAACTGGTTCAATGGATACTTACCCGTGCGTCGGTACGGCGCGCGTTGACGCCGTACCAATACCGTTATGGTCTATCCTGTGGCCTTGTCCTTGTTCTGTTTCTCCTTTCGTTCTTTTACGAATTCCTCAAAGCTCCTGAGCTTGTAGCCGGGTCCGGATCCCGCCTCGCCGCCAAAGCGCGCGATGTTCTTGGGATTACGGTATGCCTTGTTCCGGTAGATAGCCTCTTCCGAAGCGATCACGTCTGACGGCGGTTTTTGGCCGGGTTTACAGACAGGATACGTGCGCTTCATATTTTCGATGCACTCGTCGCTGAACCAGATGCGGCTCTCCTCCTGCTCATGCAGCCAGATCGGGTGCGTCCAGATATCGTTCCAACCAATCCCGTGGTATGCGCGAAGGATGCGTTCCCAAACAACCAGACGCCCCGGGTTCTTCTCCTTAGTACGCCGGATATTGTACTGGGTGATCGCGGGTGTGTCGCCTATCCACCGTTCGTCGTGCGGCGCGAACGAACAGTGCGCGTCGATCCAATCATGTACGATGTTCAGGAGCCGCGAATCCCAAATCCAGAGAATGGAATCCCATTCGGCAATCGATGGCGCAAACTCCCATTCGATACGCTGGCGCGCGATCTCGAATGCAAGGTTGTCGGCGATCCCGCATGGATTTTGCTTCGAAAGGTTCTCGTATGTTTTCAGTTGTTTTTCGTACATCCCGGTGCGCAGCTTGTCGCCCATCGCACGCGCGCACTCAAGCTGGAATTCCAGCGCGGGACGCTGTTCGCCGTTCTTCATGCGCTCGAAGATCATTTCCTCCTCACACATGCGCAGGAAGACGGGATAGGTGACGCCGGACTTTGCGATCTCGACCGCGCGCTTGACCGGCGGGAGCAGGTGTTCCATCGTCGGATCGTTCTTGAGCGTATTGTAGCTCTGTTCATAGGCGGCCAGCGATTTTCTGAGTAACTCATCGTCGTCCGGCGGCTTGGCGTTATTTGCGGCTTGCGCTGCCGAGCCCAACGCGCGCGAGTAGGCGTTACTGAAGGCGGTGTACAGGCCGTCAGTACTCAGTTTAACAGAATACGAGCTCAGGTCATCCATCGACTGCGCCAGGTCTTCCATTTTTGCCATAACACCCTTCATTTCGTCAACGTCCTTGCCCGTCAGTTTGCGATTGTCCACATCAGTAATCATATTGCGGAAGGGGTTGAGCATCGAATCAACCATAGATTTGTCGACCGGCATCACACACCTCCCAGATAACGTTTATGTTCTTCTATGCGTTGCCTGACAACGGCGTCGGGGGCAGGAATCTTGCGCCGATGCCGGTCTTCCCAGACTAATTCATAATTCATCTTCCAGTTCGGATCCCATTCACGCGCCCGAGGTAGGGTAACTTCCCTGAACACCTTTCGGTGCGATTCGAGGTCCTCCTGCGCGTGCTGCCTGCACTCCGATTTCCATGGCTCGCCGACTTCGATTGTAGTATTCTCTTCCATATTCTCGAGCCATGTGAAGTCAAAGTACAGGTTGCCTGCGAAGCCGTCCACCGCAAGCTCGAGGTTCATCTTGTTCATCAGGTTGTTAACGGCCTCGGTCAACTCGTACACGTTGGTGACCTTTTCCGCTGCCTCGATAATCATACGGCAGTACTTTACCTTGATCGGCTCGTTGATCTCTTTGTAGAACGCCATGCGCGCGGTCTCCTGATCCTTGACCAGCGCGATTGCGCACTTGAGAGGCAGGTCTCCCACTCTGGTTTTAAAATCCTCCAGTGTGGCGCACCCTTCGATGGCTGCCAGCATATCCAGCTCCGCCTTGTAGGAGAAAGGATACAGCGGGTTGTTTTCGTATTTCTTCACCCTGGCCCTGTAGTAAGCCAAGTAATCGGCGTGTCGCTGATCCATTGTTAACCTCCTTTCAATAATGAACGTGATAAGATACATCTGGTAAACGGTTCATTCGCCAACACCGGAAAAAGTATAATGACGGTTATAAAAAAACGCAAATGGAGAAATTTTTACTAATGTTGAAATTTTCGGTGTAATAGATAACATATGTATTAGTATTTGACAATATCCCATAATAAGAATAGAATATACTAATTATTAGGGGGTTATCATGCGAAGATTTACAGTTTTTGGAATTCTAATCGTCATATCTAATATTTCTTTGTTCTCTCTTGATTCAGGTACCAACCTTAATAAACCATTAAACTATACTGAAAAATCGTTCCTTCTCGGCGTACTGAAGAATTCCTACGATGTTAAAAACCTTCAGCAGAAGAACGAAAGCTCTTACCAGAATGATATTGCGATTCTCGAACCGTATTCTCCCGCGCTGAAGGCCGGCTATACGTTTACCTATTTTACCAACGCCGCCGCGGAGCAGGTAGGACAGTTGTTCAATCATTCCGTATATGTAGGCATCAGTAAACTATTCGAAACAGGAACTGTTTTATCAGGCGAAGTCGGGACTGGATTCAGCAGTTCATCGGTGAAAAGCTATGAGTTTTCATTTGTGCTTTCCAAGCTGATCGAAACATACGCGGAAACCGGCGCGTCAGCGCCTTACTTAAAAGTAGGGGTGGTTCAGCCGTTATTGAAAGGGGGCTTCGGCAACTCACAACTCATGCTATCGATGGGTATCAATAAAAACATTCAGCAGATAAACCGTTTCGGTATAAAAATGGCTCTAGAACGGATTGCTTACGGCGCGCTTTTACAATATCATAAAATGCTTTTCGATATGGCGGTTTACCTGATCAATAAAAAATCCTTATCCAGCGCGAATTCGTTGTATAATAAGTACTACGAACGGTATAAGATAGGAGCTATCAGCGAAGGGGATTTATATAAACTGAAAAAACTAAAGAGCGATACGGAACTTGTGGTAAAAAAAGCGGAAGAATCGATTCTCTCCGATATCGCGGTTATCTCAATTATGCTGAATACCAATCTTACCAAGGATTCTATCAATCTGGAAGAATCCTTTTTAGCGGAGTCCGGCGATAATTCCAATTTTAATGTGGTTTACGCGGAAGCTGTCAATAATAAAAGCGATATTATTCAGGCGAAACTGGTCATGGAAAACTCAAAAACGTCGCAGAAAATCACCGATGCCGATGCGATGCCTCAACTCGACCTGGTGATGAATTACCAATACAGCGGATACAGCCATTCCTCCGATTTTTCTCAGGCGACCCAATGGGGGTTTCATGATTTCTTCGCCGGATTGACATTCTCCATACCGTTCGGGAGTCCGGCTAACGAGGCAAAGGCGCTGTCGAAACAGTACGAACTGAAGGCGGCGGAATTCGACCTCGAAGCAAAAAAAATGCAGTTAAAAATAGATTTAATCGACAGTATATCGGAAATCGGTTTACAGACGACTATCATTAAGGATTCTCAGGGTCTGATAGACATCAATAAAGTGATTGTCGCAAACGTACAAAAAGAGTTCGATGTGGGAAAGGTAGGCTCCCGGGAACTGCTCCTTGCGCAGGAAGACCTTCGTATCGCCCAGATCAAATATTTCATTGAGGTATTTAACTACAAACTGATGCTGCTCGATTTGCAATTAAAAAAAGGGTCGCTCCTGAAAACGTATGGTATTGAGCTGAAAGAAATATAATCTAGGGGGAGTATCATGAAGATTATCGAGTTCTTTATAAAACAGAACAAGATTATGAATCTGATCGTCGCGCTGATTGTCGGGGTCGGGGTGTATTTCTTTATCAACGGGCAGAAAGAGGCGTTCCCGACATTTACTGTGAACCAAATATATATCAATACGATTTATCCCGGCGCTAACGCAAAAACTATTGAGAATCAGGTCACTTACCCGATTGAAGAAAAGCTAAAGAATCTGTCAGGTATTCAAAAAATAGAATCATCTTCACGCGAGAATATTTCAAGTATTATTCTGACGGTCGACCCCGCGTTTGAAAACAAATTGAACGATATTAAGAGTGATGTACAGAACCAGATTGACGAAATTGTTTTTCCTGACGGTACCGAGAAACCCAAAGTCAATGTATTCGACGAAGGTCTGATACCTGTCATCAGGGTTCTGGTCGCGGGCGGTAAGGATGAATGGGCTCTTCGGATTGTCGCTAAGAAATTCCAGAAGGAAATCGAAGGTATCGGGGGCATCGGGGGTGTTTCCCTCCAAGGATACCGTGACGAGGAAATTATCATCGAATGCAATCCTGTTAAACTGAAAGAAAAGGGAATTTCCGTCGACGAGGTCATCAACGCTGTAAGGATGAAAAACGTCAGCGTACCGTCGGGAGAAGTCTACCAGAATGGAAAAACCTTTCTTATCAGGGTGGAAAGTTCGTTCACTACTCCCGATGAGATTGAAAATATAGTTATCCGTGCGAACGATGCCTATCAGGGCGTATATGTCAAAGATGTCGCTAAAGTCATCAAAGGCTTTAAAAAAGCGAGCACCTTTAACCACGCCAACGGACAAAAGGGGATCGAAGTACTGATTAAAAAGAATAAAAAAGGCGATACGATAAAAATATCCGATTCGGTAAATGAGGTTGTGAAAAAATACCAATCCCTTTTCCCGGATATGAAATTTGTCATATACAGCGATACGGCGGTATATGTGAAAAACAGGCTGTCAATTTTAGGCAATAACGCTTTTCTGGGACTGTTTTTTGTCGTGCTGATCCTGTTTATCTTTTTCGATTTTGCCACATCATTCTGGACGGTTCTGGGGATGCCGGTTGCATTCTGTACCGCGATCATCATTTCTAATTCTATGGGGATCAGTCTGAACCTCATGAGTATGTTCGGGTTTATCATAGTGGTGGGAATGATTGTGGATGATTCTATTGTGATCGCGGAAAACATCTATCAGAAAAAGGAACAAGGGTTATCCAACCTTGAGGCATGCGTACAGGGCACCCGCGAGGTCATCCTGCCTATTTTTGTTTCTATCCTGACTACAATCGCCGCATTTATGCCGCTCCTTTTAATCACGGGTACGATCGGAAAATTTTTCAGCGTAATACCGACAGTAGTAACAATAACCCTCATCGCGTCTCTGGCCGAAGCCTTGCTGGTACTACCGGGGCATTTGTTTCATATCAAATGGAAAAAGAAACAAGGCGAAACGGGTGCGTTGTCAAAGAAGTCCCAGATGTTTCGTTGGCTTCAGGTTAAATATTCCGCGTTTCTCGGAAATGTGCTGAAACATAAATTTATTTCGCTGGCTATTTTTCTGGTAGTTTCAGGAGCCCTGATGTATGTTTCGGTGATAAATGTCCCGTTCCAGTTCAATACCGGGCGTGTCGACGAATATGAAATCGTGATGGATCTGCCGCCGTCTTATTCACTGACGATGACCGATCAAGCTGTTTCAAATATCGAGGTATTCCTCCTTTCAAAATCCCCTACGATTGTACAGGATGTTGTCTCGGTAATCGGTCAGGAAAGCGCGGGGACATTCCTTGTGACCGGGGATAATAAAGCTACCATTCGAGTCATCCTGAATCCGGCGAGACCGGAGAATTTTAACGAGATAGAATTCCGGGATGAAATTATCGCGTTCGCGAAAACAAACTATCAGTTGGGAAACCTTGAGGTGAGGGCGATTGTGGCGGGGCCTCCCCCGAAGAAAGCGGTCGATGTGGTGTTGACCGGGGAGAATTTTAATGAAATACTTTCCGCGGCGGAATTAGTTAAAAGCTATGTCGCCACTCTCTCCAATACCGCGGATGTCCGGCTCGATTACCAGGAAGGTAAATCCGAGGTGTGGCTTGTGATTGACGAGCTAAAGGCGAAGTCGGTACAGTTGTCGCCCTCGCAGATCGCCGCGGCTATTCGTAACGTGTTCGACGGCGGGATTGCTACATCGATCAAAGAAAAGGGCGACGAAATAAAAGTTCGCGTCAAATACGATGCGATAAGCAGCGCTACCTATAAGACATTGAAAGAATTAAAGATAAAAAACTCGATGGGATATTCCATCGACTATAACTTTTTTGGCAGTCTTGAAACTAAAAAGGGTATTTCTGAAACCCGGCATTTTAATCTTGACCCGACTGTTTCAGTACTGGGAAATCTGAAAAATCCGTACGATAAATTCAATTCCTCAGCAACGATCAACCAGAAGATCAAGATGCAGTATAAGAACGGGATACCTGAATTTCCCGGGGTAAAGGTTCAGTATGGCGGGGAGGACGAAGACTCCGGCAGGACTGTCAGGGATATTTTATTCGCATACCTGATCGCATTCGTCCTGATCTTTATCCAACTGGTGGCGCTCTTTAAGCGTTATTCTCAGACCCTGATTGTCCTTCTTACCATACCCTTCGGCCTGATCGGGGCGTATTTCGGATTGTTCCTGAACGGGATGTCGCTGAGTTCGACCGCTATGATCGGGATTGTAGCCCTCAGCGGGGTAGTAGTGAATAGCGCGATCATTATGATCGACTATATCAACTCAAAACGGAAGGACGGACTATCCTCTCACGACGCGATCATCGAAGGGTCGGCAAAGCGGCTGCGCTCGGTTGTGATGACGACATTTACAACGATCGTGGGATTGGTACCGCTGGCGTACGGATGGGGCGGAAAGGAAGAATACCTGATGCCGCTCGGGGTTACGCTTGTCTTCGGTATCACATTCTCGACCCTGCTGACACTGATACTGGTGCCGGTATTGTATTCGATTTTAGAAGTGACCCTGAAGGAGACGTTACCCGAACGGGTCAGGAAGCTCGCGGGTAAGATATTTCCGAAGAAGGCTTAAACGCCTCCGTATAAAAGCTTTTCAGAAATATATAAAAATATGGTAGAAAGATAGATTGAATAAAACTTTTTATAGGGGTTTATTATGGGTTTCTCTTCTTATTCAGATATACTAATAGTCGGCGGGGGAATAGCCGGACTGACTGCCGCCGCATTTCTTTCAAAAGCGGGATTAAAAATTGAACTTTGCGAGAAGGAAAAAACCACCGGCGGATTGGTTAATTCATTTAATCATAATGGGTTTGTTTTCGACGGCGGAATACGCTCGATAGAAAATTCCGGGATAGTATTTCCCATGCTGAAACAGTTAGGAATTGAAATAGAATTCCTACCCAGTGAAGTATCTATCGGTATCGGAAAAGACGTTATAAAGGTGTTATCCAAGGATAGCCTAGAAGATTATCATCAACTCCTTAATAAAACATTTCCGGGGAACATAAAAGATGTTTCAGCGATCATTCAAGAAATCAGGAAGATTATGGGATATATGGATATTCTGTATGGCATTGAGAATCCTCTTTTTATGGATTTAAAGAATAATCCGAAGTATGTTTTCAAGACCATTTTGCCGTGGGTTTTAAAATATATGCTAGTAATGCCAAAGATATCGAAATTGAATAATCCGGTTGACGAATACCTGACAAAGTTCTCGGATAATCAGGAACTAATCGATATCATCGCGCAGCATTTTTTCCAAAAAACGCCGACATTTTTCGCACTCAGCTATTTCAGTCTTTATCTGGATTATCGTTATCCTAAAGGGGGCACAGGAACTCTTACCTCGGAACTGGAAAAGTTCATTACCCGCAATGGCGGTATTATCAGAAAAGAAGTTGAAATTGTCGAAATCAATCCGCAAATTAATGAGGCGGCCGACATTCATGGAAATATTTACGGTTATAAAAAACTTCTTTGGGCGGCAGATCAAAAGAACCTGTATAACATCGTCGATTTGGAATCGTTTACCAATCAGAAGGCTGCGCGAAAAATTCAGGCAAGACAAGAATTGCTGAAGGATAAGATCGGGTGCGATTCAGTATTTACATTATATCTGACGGTTAATCTGGATAAATCTTATTTTTCCGATATTGCAAGCGCCCATTTATTCTATACACCTTACAAAATCGGATTATCAAAAATTCCGTTAAAGCAGATAATGAATTCCGATCTGAATGGACAAGCATCATTTATCAACAATAAACCGCAGATCAAGGAATGGCTGCAAAAATACCTTGAATTGACTACCTATGAAATTTCAATCCCCGTACTTCGGGATAATTCACTTGCCCCCGCCGGTAAAACAGGATTGATTGTTAGTACTCTGTTTGATTATTCTCTGATGGAACATATACAAAAAAACGGATGGTATGATGAGCTAAAGAAATTTATGGCAGATTGTATGGTAGATGTTTTGAACTCTACAATTTTCCCCGAATTAAAAAAATCGGTTATCGATAATTTTACATCATCCCCGTTAACATTAAAAAGGATTTCCGGTAATTCGGATGGCGCGATTACCGGATGGTCGTTTACCAATGAAACAATTCCCGCGGTGAATAAAATGATTAAGGTATCCAAGTCGGTTTTTACACCTATACCGGATACTTATCAGGCGGGGCAATGGACGTATAGTCCATCGGGGCTACCGATTTCTATTCTGACAGGGAAACTCGCGGCGGATAAAATCCTTAAAGACCTGAAGTAAGACCGGTTAGTTTCATACTGATATCCCAGATCATTTTTCCTGTTTCCCTATCCAGCGCGTGAGGAGCCGGTTTTTCATCAATCGTTAAATGGAAAAATCTCCCGCTAATTTCAGCCATTTCCGGCGAGGCGGCAAGATAATAAAGGGCTTCCCCGGAAATCACCGGGTTTTTTAGAAAATGCCAGATCACATGATGAAGAAACCACCTGTACAAAGGCCCGTTATTATTACCAATATTTGTTCTGACATCACCCGGATGCATAGCATTTATGGTAACTCCGGTTCCTTTCAGCATATCGGCAAATTCCCATGTGGTAAGAAGCTGGGCGGTCTTAGAGGCTCCATAACCCTTAAGGCCCGTATAATGATGATGTTTCCAATCCAGATCATTGATATTCACTCCATTAAATCGGTGCCCTTCAGAATTCACATGAATGATACGCGACGGAGCGTTTTCCTTCATTCTATCGAGCAGGAGATGGGTTAGGAGGAAAGTCGACAGATGATTCACGCAAAAAACCAATTCAAATCCAGCAGGCGTGTACTTTTTAGTTGTTGAATGCATTCCCGCTGAATTGATTAACACATCAATACGAGGATATTTATCGAGAAGTATCCCCGCGGCATTTCTGACATCATTTAAATCACTAAAATCAGCAGTCACTATATCGATAGTTACATGATGAGTTTTAGTCAGTTCCTCGCGAATAGGCTCTGCCTTCTCGGAATTACGGCAGACCATCACAATATGTGCCTTTCCCTGTGCCAGACGTTTCACAGCCTCAAGCCCAACCCCGGATGTCGATCCGGTTACCACACATACTTTTCCCTGCATGGATTCGCCGGTTGTTTTCTGGATAGCCTTACTGTTCTCCATAAACATCAATTCGTCAGGAAGCTTTCTTTTACCCACTTTTACCCCTTATCCGAAATGCTTGCGCATAAATTTTCGGTATCCTTTTTTAAAAAACGGTATGCCGTTGAAAATATCACCCCAAAGATCGTAAAAATCGCGTTGTTCGATAATCCTTCCATCATCATGAAGAGTTAATTTTGTACAGCCATAAATTGGAGTATTCGGTGATTTCTTAAAAACCATAGTCATCGTCCAATCCATGAAGATTACATTCTTTTCCTTAACTATAGAATGAAGATCCATTTGCAGTTTTTCACATCTTTTAGTGAGGCGTTCGCAGAGCGCGACAAACTCAATCATCCCATCGATTCGTTGGATAGAATCCTGAAAAACAACTTCGGGATGATAATAGGGATAAATATGGGACCAATCCGGTTTACCTTCAGAATTATATGTTTTTGACCATAATTCCCGTACTGAGATTATTGTTAATCTCTTTCTTGGAATTTTCAGATTCAATCGTTCCAAGATAGATTCAGCCTCAATTAAACTTTTCTCCCGGTTTTTATCTTTCATAAAATATTTCCTGTCTTTCAAATTATTTTCATCTTTTGTCTATAGAAAATTTAAACTATAAATAATTATATAATATAACTGGGATATATGCAAAAAAACAATAATATATGATATTATCATTATATGTTATGATTTCCAATACAAATATTTCTTAATTCATAATGCCCAAAAACTCTATTGTCCGGTTCCGAGCATATTATCAAAGGGACTAACAGCCAGCGATAATTAGGGCTTGCTGAAAAACGCGCAATTCATTGATATATAATGAAATATTTTAAGATTCGCCTTAGAATAATGCAAGGAAAAGCGCGGAAAAAACGAAAAAACCTTGCATTATGAGGCGAAAAATGTATAAGAAAAAGAACCCCGAAGTACTTGAGTTTAAGGACTTCTATCAGCCGTTCGGCGGAAAGATGAACGCGGACAATCGATGGATCAAGATGGCGGATATCGTGCCGTGGGACGTGCTGGAAGAGAAATACGCCAGGCATTTCAAGGCGCTCGGACGGGGCGCGAAGAAAGTGAGGATGGCGATCGGGGCGCTTCTCATCCAGCAGCGTTTCGGATATTCCGACGAAGAGACAGTGGAGCAGATCATCGAAAATCCTTATCTGCAATACTTCATGCAATACTTCATCGGACTGCCGGAGTATCAGGGAAAGAAGCCGTTCGACGCGTCGATGATGGTATATTTCCGTAAACGCGTCACGCCCGAAATGCTGGAAGAAGCGAACCGCGCGGTGTTTGCGGAGAATGTCTCGAAGAAAGATGATGACGATGACGGACCAAAGAACAAGGGCTTGTCCTCGCAACACGGGGGAAAACTGATTGTGGACGCGACATGCGTGCCGTCCGATATCAAGTATCCGACCGACCTGAATCTTTTAAACGAGGGGCGGGAGAAACTGGAAAAGATGATCGACGTTTGTTATGACGGGGAGAAGAAACCGAGAACATACCGGAAAAAGGCACGGCGTGATTACTTAAGGGCGGCAAAGAACAGAAGACTGAGCGTCAATAATTTGAAAAAGGCGATACGGAAGCAGTTGAATTACGTGAAACGGGATTTGAATTACTTGGAGAATAAGGAGTTAGACCGATTAGGCGATAGAGAACGGAAGGAAATGGAGACGATAAAGAAACTGTATGCCCAGCAGAAACAGATGTACGATAATATGACGCACAGTGTCTCGAACAGGATTGTAAGTATTTCCCAGCCTCATATTCGGCCGATAGTGCGCGGGAAAGCGGGAGCTGATGTCGAATTCGGCGCGAAGGTCACGATCAGTCTGATCGACGGGTTCGCGTTCATAGACCGGATTGACTTTGAGAATTTCAATGAGGGAACTGTGTTGAAAAGACAGGCTGAAGCATACAGGGAACGAATCGGGGTCTACCCGGAAGAGCTTCTGGCGGACGGGATTTACAGGACGCGGGAAAACTTGAATTACTGCAAAGAACGGGGTATCCGTTTGAGCGGGCCTCAGTTGGGGCGCCCGACAACCGACGAGGTAGAAAGGGTGAAGCAAAAAAAGCAAGAGAAAAAGGATACCTCGGAACGGAACGCGGTGGAAGGAGAATACGGTACGGGTAAGCGAAAATTGAATCTGGGACTGATAATGACCAAGCTTCCTGAAACAAGCATAGCGGTAATCGGCCTCAACTTCTTCCTGATGAATTTGGAAAAGAAGCTCCGGCTTCTTTTGCTTGTATCGAGCGCAGCCGAGATGCGCCAAATCATTTTACGGTGGTTCGGGGTCTTATTTCCCGCTTTGCCGTGTGCGTAGCCGAGTGATTGCGTTTTTCAGCAAGCCCTATTTCGCCTTCTTGAAACGCGCCCGCTCTTCCTTCGGCATCTTCTCGGCCGCGTACTGGATCACCACACGCGCGGCCGTATCCTTGACCGATAGCAGAAATTCCTCCACCGGGGCGGGGAGTTTCTTCCATGCCTCCCGTAGGTACCACCCCGTGCCCTGTCCGACCGTGCGTTCCGGGTCGCCGCAGAGCGGGCGGATAAATTCGAGCATCACCGGGATATTATCCGGCGTGAGCGTCTTAAAAAGGCTCACCGGCACCGCCCGCCGCACCCAACGGGACTTGTTCTCCCGCCACGGCGCGAGCGCCTGATAATCGATGACCCCCGTATTCACGAACTGGTAGACGATTTCGCCGCAGAGTACGTCGCAATGCGCCCAGTTCGCGATATGCTTCTCGAGCCATGTGCGGATGATGTCGAGATGGGGCTTCTTCCATTCCTTTTTATACCGCCCGAGGAGCCATACCCCGAAATTCGGGGGCTCGTACTTCCCGGTAGCGTAGAGCATCCCGGTGAGCGAGAGCACGTCGCCGACAGACAGCCCCGCGGTCCATTCCTTCACGCGCTCCTTGCGGAACTCCTCGACCGTATTCTGCGAAAGCCCGTATGCGTCGTATCCCTCCTTGAAGTAACGGGAGTATTTTTCTACGATTGCCGGGTCGGCGTTCTTTTCGCAGAACGCGATGATTTCTTTAAAAACGGCGGATTTGTCCATATGCCCTTCCTGAAGTTTATCCCTTATTATAACTATCCCATTTGAAACCGCAAGCAAAAACCGCTTTCCCGCATTTTTGATTTTTTCAACGTTATCGGCTAAAATATGTGCGGATTACCAGCGTGACGGTTGGAATGAAAGACGCCGTATCCGGTTCTTGCCTTCCGCTTTCAACCTGTCGCTTTTTACTTCAAAGGAGTCCCCATGCTTGCCAAACGTATTATCCCATGCCTCGATATCGATAATGGACGTGTCGTTAAATGCGTTAAGTTTGTGAATATGCGCGACGCGGGCGACCCGGTTGAAAACGCGAAGGTCTATAACGACGAGGGCGCGGACGAAATTGTCTTCCTCGATATAAAAGCTAGCCACGAGGGACGTAATACGGTGGTCGATCTCGCGCGGAGGGTCGCGAAGGAGATATTTATCCCGTTCACGATCGGCGGGGGTATCCGTACTCTCGACGATATCCGCAACGTTCTCAAGGCGGGCGCGGACAAGATATCGATCAACTCCGCCGCGGTGAAGAACCCGGAGTTCGTACGCGAGGCCGCCCGGATGTTCGGGTCGTCCACTATCGTGGTCGCTATCGACGCCAAACGGGTCGCGCCGGGGAAGTGGAACGTATTCATCAACGGCGGACGGATCGATACCGGTACCGACGCGGTCGAATGGGCGCGGCGGGTGTATGATTACGGCGCGGGGGAAATTCTGCTGACCTCGATGGATAAGGACGGTACGAAGGACGGGTACGACCTCGAGCTCACGCGGGCGATCGCCGATTCGGTGACTATCCCGGTGATAGCGTCGGGCGGCGCGGGGACGATCGACCACTTCCGCACGGCGTTCACCGACGGGCATGCCAGCGCGGCGCTTGCCGCGTCGTTGTTCCATTTCCGCGAGCTCTCCATCACCGACGTGAAAAGTTACCTGAACGCCAACGGGGTGCATGTCCGGCTGGACTATACCGCGAATCAATGAAATATCTTTTATATATCTTCGATATCGACGGCACATTGATCGACAGCCGCGCGACTATCACAGGCGCGTTGTACGCGGCGGGCGCGGAGTTCGGTACGCCCCCCGCGAAAACCGCCGAGGCCGCCGCGATGGTCGGGCAGACGCTCGATATTATCATGGACGTGATGGGAGTTCCCGAGGACCGTATCGAATGGGGCAAGAATGTTTACCGTAAATATTACTTCGAACGGATCGGCGAGGAAAAACCCTATCCGGGGATAGCGGACACGGTCGGCGAATTGTCAAAATCCGTTCTCCTATCGGTCGCGACCAATAAGGGCAGGAACGGGGCGACCCGCACGCTCGAGAATAACGGACTGCTGAAGTACTTCGATTACCTCGCGTGCATGGACAACTCGGTAGCCAAGCCCGACCCGTCGTCTTTCGGGCAAATCCTCGACTTCTATAAATTGCAGGGCAAGCCGCTGGAACCGTCGGACTGCCTCGTGATCGGCGATAGCCCGTTCGACGCGGACTATGCGCGGAACGCCGGGGCGGACTTCGCGTTCGCGGCATGGGGCTTCTTTGGCGCGGACGCCCTTTCCTACGACCCCGCTTATATTATCGAACATCCGCGCGATCTGGTCAGCCTCAACGAGGAAGCGGTGGAAATCGAGGTGACTCCCGAGCTCGACCTGCATACGTACCTTCCGCGCGACGTTAAGAAAGTAACCGAATGGTATCTTTCCGAGGCGCGGGAGAAAGGCTTCGCGAGCGTGCGGATCGTGCACGGAAAGGGGCGGGGGGTGCAGAAGGAGATCGTGCGCGGGGTGTTGTCGAAGACCCCGTTCGTGCGGAAGTTCTATGACGCTCCCGCGTATCTGGGCGGGTTCGGCGCGACTATCGCCGATCTGGACGGGTGATTATTTCCTGCGGCAGACCAGTACGCCGTGCCCGACCGGGACGATGGTGCAGTCGAAACGCGGATCGGACTGAGCCTTGTCTATCATCGGCTTGATCGTTTCATAATGATTGATCGCGTTATCTGCGGCGAGTATCCCGCCGGCGACCATTTTCCCGCTGAGGATATCCCAGCACTTTTCGTAAAGGTCTTTTTCCGTATCGAGGAAACAGAACGAAACGTTCTCATATCCCCCGATATTCGCCACCGCGTCGCCCTCGATCAGTTCGACATATTCGTCGATACCGGCGGCGGCGAATGTTTCCCGCGCGAGACGGATTTTTTCCGGGAGGAGTTCGTGGGTTTTCAGCCGGATACCCCGGGCTTTCGCCGCGAGCGAAATCCACATGGTCGAATATCCCGCGCTCGTGCCGATCTCGACCCATTCCCCGAATGGGACATTGACGGCGATCAGGGTGAGAAGCCGTCCCGTTTCCGGGGGAACCTGCCGGAGTCTCTCCATACGCGGGGTATCGTCCGCGCGGTCATTCCGGTCGATATCCTCGAGATATTTCATCCGCGCCTGCATCGCGGGGGTGATTTCGGAAAACATTTATCTTCTCCTGTTTATATCCATTTTTTGATTCTGAAGAAAACCAACAGGCCGATGCCGATTGTGGCCATCACACCCAATACGATGAAATACGCCACCGGGCTATCCAGTTCGGGCATATGCTTAAAATTCATCCCGTATACTCCCGCGATAAAAGTCAACGGTATGAATATGGTCGACATGATGGTCAGCACCTTCATAATCTGGTTCGTGTTCTGGCTCATCGACGAGACGTAGATATCCATGATGCCCGATACGCGTTCGTCGAGCGATTTGATGGATTCGATATTCCGCAGGACGTTGTCGTATACGTCGCGGAAATACGGAGAAAGTGTTTCGTCGATCAGATCCGATTCGCCCTTCTGGAGGTAACGGATGACCTCGCCGAGGGGAGCGACCGAATGACGGATTTGCAGGATATTATTCTTAATATTCGCGATTTTTTCCAATATCAGAGGCTTCGCGTTAGACAGGGCGAAACGTTCCAGCTGCACGACGTCTTCCTCGATATTTTCTACCACGAGGAAGTAATTGTCGACTATCGCGTCGATCAGGGAATACGCGAGATACCCCGCCCCCGATTTGCGGATACGCCCCTTATTGGAAAGGATATTTTTTCGTACCAGCCCCCATACGTCGCCGGGGTTTTCCTGAAACGTGATGAGAAAATCCTGGAAGATGAACGTACTGACTTGTTCGATGAAGATTTTTTTCTCTTTTTTATCGACATAGAGCATTTTAATGATAAAATAAAGATAATCGCCGTAGTCGTCGATTTTTATGCGCTGGTCGTTGTCGAGAATATCCTCTATCGCGAGGAGGTGGATTTTAAATTGTACGGCGAGGCTTTCGACCACGTCGAGGTCGTGGATACCGTCCACATTCAGCCACTTGATGCCCGGATTCTTTATCATATCGTTCAGGTGGGACATATCGGTAATGTCGATCTTCTCCGAACGTTCGCGGTCGTAGGTAATCAGCGACATGGTGATCGGCTCATGCGACATCTTTATACCGTCGGGAAAAACTTTCTCTACGGGCAGGATTTCGATTTCTTCTACATCGGTGATAATTTTTTTCTGCGGCATATCTTTTCTCTCTGTTTTATTTAGATACTGCATTTGATTATCGGAATTTACCCCGTTCTTCTTTGATGTTCTTGACGGGGAATTTTTCGCGGGTTAAAATGGAACACTAATAAATTACGACAGGAGTTTCCGATGGACAATACCACTCCGCACCAATCGACCGAATACGATACGCAGGTAGCGAGGACTATCCCCGGATACGAACGGTTTTTCGCAGAAACCATCGGCCTTGTGAAGGCGTATCTGCCTCACCCGGGGATTTGGCTCGATACGGGATGCGGCACAGGGACGATGGCGCTGCTCGCGATGCGGGAATTCCGGGATACCCGTTTCATCCTCGCCGACCCGTCGGAGGGAATGCTCGCGCAGGCGAAGACGAAGCTCGCGGCGGTCGGAGCGAACGCGGAGATACTCGCGCCCACGGGCAGCGCGGGACTTCCCGGTGTTATCAACGAAACCCCAGATATCATTACCGCGGTCATGTGCCATCACTACCTTGACCCAGCCGGACGGAAGGCCGCCGTGAGCGCGTGCCGCAGTCTTCTGCGCGAAGGGGGATTATTCGTTACGTTCGAGAATATCCGCCCGTTCACCGCGCGGGGAACGGAGATAGGTCTGCGCCGCTGGAAGGAGTTCCAGCTATCCGCCGGGCGTCCCGCCGAAACAGTCGACAAGCACATGACGCGTTTCGGTACGGAGTATTTCCCCATTACGGCCGGCGAACATCTCGACCTTCTGAGGGAGTGCGGTTTCAGTACGGTTGAAATCCTGTTCTACGGGACGATGCAGGCAGGGTTTTACGCGGTGAAATAGGAGGCATCTTGTTCGAGATAAAGGGCAGTAAAAATACCGCGAAGGTCATGCTCCCGGATGAGAATACGCTCGATCCTGAGACCCGCCGCCAGATCGAGACGTTTGTCAATCACCCGGCGTTCGAGGGGCCGAATATCGCGATCATGCCGGATACCCATGCCGGGATGGGCGCGGTCATCGGCTTCACGATGCGGATGAACGATTATGTTATCCCCAATGTAGTCGGGGTGGATATCGGGTGCGGGGTGGATACCTACACCCTCGGAGAGACACCGGGCTTCAATCCCGCGAAGCTCGACAAGTTTATCCGTGAACGGATACCGTCGGGATTCGAGAAACGCCGCCGCGACCCGCTTGCGGAGACCGCCGTATCGCTGTATCTAACCCGCGCCGATACGGCGCTCGCGGACGGGGATGTCGCCGACACGGTGCGCGCGACCGGGCAGGATGCCGAAAATGTCCGTTACTCGATCGGTACGCTCGGCGGCGGGAATCATTTTATCGAGGCGGGGATCGACTCCATGGGGCGGCTCCGGCTGACACTCCATTCCGGCTCCCGGAACTTCGGCCTGCGGATAGCGAATTTCCACCAACGCCGCGCGAAGGACGCGCAGGGGAAGAATGCCGAAGTGAAGGGACTCGAGTATCTGCCCGCGAAGAAGCAGGGCGCGGAGTACCTCCGGGATATGGGCGTCGCGCAGCGTTATGCCGACCTGAACCGGCGGGTGATGGCGATGATCATTATCCGCGAGTTCTTCGGGCTGGATTTCGGCCGGGTCGAACGGATCACGTCGGTGCATAACTACATCGATTTCGACGATAAGATTATCCGTAAGGGTGCGATACGCGCCTATAAAGGCGAGCGTCTCGTAATCCCGTTCAATATGGAGGACGGCATAATTATCGGTACCGGAAAGTCAAACCGCGAGTGGAACTGCTCCGCGCCGCATGGAGCGGGACGGGTACTGTCGAGGCGGCGCGCGAAGGAGATGTTAGACCTGTCCGCCGCGCGGGATGCGATGCGGGAGAAGGGGATTTTTACCACCTCCCTGAATCAGGAGACTCTCGACGAGGTACGGCAGGCGTATAAGGACAAGGAACTGATCATGCGGAGTATCGAGCCTACGGTGGAGGTGATCGATTTTATCCGCCCCGTCTATAATTTCAAAGCGTCGGAATAATAGAAAAAATTCCCGCTTTACTTTAAATATTTCGATAATAGGTGTATGATATATCGATAGAATTATTCTTCCGGAGGCGAATTTATGAAAAGAAAGTCTTTATGGTATACTATTGTAACAATAGTAGGGGTTGCGGCGATACTGAGTATCGGTTTCGCGGCGGCCGCGAAAAAGAACACGATCCAATCCTATTCGGGGGTTGTCGAAATATCGAAAGATAACGGGAAGAAATGGATCAAGGTTTCCGCCGATATGGAAGTTCAGAATAAGGATATTATCCGCACTAAGGATAAATCGTCCTGCGAAATTCTCATCCCTGATCTGGGAGTTTTCCGCGTCGGGCCGAACACCCAGGCTACGCTGGATAACCTGACCGGTAAAGATAAAAAAGTCGCGGTTAAAAGCGGGGCTGTCGGGATAAATGTCAAGATCAAACTCAAGCCCGGCGAAACCTTCAAGGTGGAGACCGATACGGCGGTAGCCGAAGTACGCGGTACGATCTTCGCGATCGAAGCCGACAGCGAGAAGACGAAAGCGACATGCGCCGAGGGCGAGGTCGAATTACTGCGGAATGTCAATATACCCGCCGGGGATGCCGATCTCGCGGAACTTCAGAGCATGCTGAAGGTGAAGATCAAAGCGAATAAGGAAATCGAGATGACGATGCAGGAGAATAAAGAACTGGAAAATCTCCTTCAGAAAGCCAAAAAGAATATGGCCGAGGTCAAGGATATCCTGAAGCAGTACAACTCCAAGGACCTGATGAAGATACGTCTCGCTAAAAAGGCTCAGAACCTGATTGACGAACTCAGCGGCGATGGGTCGGGGGGAAATCTCGACCAGTTCTTTGAAGATGAAGACAAGGACGACGGTGACGGCGGTACGGACGACCTGATGAATAAAATAAAGAAATAACTTTACAGGGGCTGTCTTTGCGACAGCCCTTTTTTTATCTCTAAAAACACCGGAGGTAATGATGGATATACTTTTAGCGATCATTCTGCTACTCGGAGGCGGCGCCGGGGGATTTTTCCTCGGGCAGGCTACCGCCCCGAAAGTCGTCAACAACATCACGGAAATTCATAACATCAATAATAACAGCGCTATTTCGATGAGCGCCGCTATCGATATCGAGGACGGCGGAGTGCACCGTTTCCTCGTATTCCAGATAGACGGGCTGACGAACATCCAGATAATGACGGTTACCAACGGGCTGACGAATATGCTGACGAATTATACGATGAGCGGGGTGAAAAAATCCGGGCAGTAGGGGGCGTGTTGACGAAGTCGGAAATTTAACTATTTTCCGTCACTGCGAGCCCTGTGATGCAATATTTTTCCGATACACGGGGTAAAGCAGTCTGTTTGATTTAATAACCGATAATAAAATAGATTGCTTCGGCTATGGTTCGGCATCCCGCTGAACGCGGGACAAGCGTTCACCATGACGCCTCGCAATGACTATCGTTTTTTGTCAAGCCAGAGGGATTATCCTTCGATATCCCGCTCAGGATGACAGCATGGATCGAAAGAAATAACACATTGAAATATTGTTATGTTGCGTGGGGGTTTTCGGATAAGGAAAAAAAATTGGAGAGGGATGGATTTGAACCATCGAAGGCGAAGCCAGCAGATTTACAGTCTGCCCCCTTTGGCCACTCGGGAACCTCTCCAAGCGTGTTTAAAAGCGGATATTATTATATTACGCGATAGAGGTTTTGTCAAATAAGTGAAAACTTTTTATCTGTTTACGGGGATGAAATGAAAAATAAAAAAAGTACGCTCAGGCCGATTTCCAAAAAGCTCGCGAAGCTGGAACGGGATTTTTTCGCCGCCGTTAAAAAAACGGGGGAAAATTTCCTGGAAGACGATATTCACAAACTCCGTATCCGTATCAGGAAGCTCGCCGCTATTTTCGATATCATCCGGTTTTACGGTTCGATGAAGGGCATCGATAAAATCACCAAACACTTTAAAACTATTTTCAACGACCTTCAGGAGCTTCGAGATAATCAGGTACTGATCGGCATGGTTTCGGCGATGTCGGCGAAATACCCCGAAACGGACGATTACCTCAGGGGATTGATCGCCGGGGAAGCCCTCCTGCATAATAAAGCGTGGAATAGCCTGAAGAATACGGATCTGGTCGACCTGCGGGCAAAGTTCGATCTGCTTCGCGAAGCCGCCGCGAATATCCCGATCGAGGGCGCGGTGGAATGCGCGAGTATTGCCTATAAAAAGGCGCTGATTGCGAAACGGTCGATCGATCCGTCGCGAATCCGTACTCTGCACCGCTGCCGCATCGAATTTAAAAAATTCCGTTATACGGTAGAGGCGTTAGCCGACACTCTCGGGATCGGGAAAAGCGTCATCGCGCGGATGAGCCGTTATCAGGACAAGCTCGGATTGGTGCAGGACCTCGACGTGCTTTCCCGGAATATGAAAAATTTCCGTTACCGGGGCGGGAAGATCGACGGGGCTATCAGGGAGATCGAGCAGAGGAAAGCCCGCGCTGTCACGAGGTTTTTACGGCATGCCGACGATATTTCCGGTTTTTGGAAACATCGCGTAGAATCATGGATAACAATCAATCGACGGGGAGAATAAAATGAAAAATCTTATATGTATCGCGGCTTTTTTCGCGTTTATCGGGTGCGCCTCGGATTTCGAGTTTAACCCCGCGCCGTTACCCGCGAAAATCGACGCCGGAAATTTCAGCGCGTTTCCGGTGTCGCTGAACGGGTACTCGTGCCGGATTATAAAAATCAGCAACTATACCGGGACGATCGATACGAACGGGGGTTGGTGGCGCGACGCTGTGGTGTATCAGGTATTCGTGCGCAGTTTCAAGGATAGCGGCAGCGACGGTAAGGGCGACCTGAACGGGCTGATCTCGAAGCTCGACTATATCACCAATACCGGGTTTAACGCGATCTGGACTCTGCCCGTATTCAATAGCCCGTCCACCCACGGCTACGACACGATCGACTACCGCGCTATCGAGCCGGATTACGGGACGATGGGCGATTTCGATAATTATATATCGCAGTCGCACGCGCGGGGAGTGAAGGTCATCCTCGATATGGTGATCAATCACACGTCCGGCCAGAATACGTGGTTCACCCAGTCCGCCGCGAATAACGTAACCTATCAGGACTGGTATGTCTGGCAGAACCCGATGCCGCCGGGATGGCAATACCCGTGGGGCGGCGGGTCGTCGCCGGACGTATGGAAATGGAACTCGACACGGGGCGCGTATTATTACGCGGCGTTTTGGGATCAGATGCCCGACCTGAACTATGACACCCCCGCGGTAAAGGCCGAGATCAAGGATATCGCTTATTTCTGGATCGCGAAGGGCGTAGACGGATTCCGTCTCGACGCCGCGAGGTATATTATCGAGAGCGGGCCGTATCCCCAGCAGGCGGACACCTCGGGGACGAAGGCGTGGTGGCGGGAATACCGCACCGCGTTAAACTCCTCCAACGCGAACTTTATGACGGTCGGAGAGGTGTGGACGTCCGAAAACATAGTCGCATCCTACTATGACAGCGGGCTGGGACTGGATATGGCGTTCGACTTCGATTTCTATTATCGGTTAACCGAAGCGATACAAAGTGAAAACGCTTCGGGTTTTAAAAATTTCATCAATACGCATAATAATTACGCGCCGTGGGCTTTTTTCGCGCCGTTTCTGGACAACCACGATAATGTTATCGATAACGACCGGACGATGGATGTTATGGAAGGAAGCGGTAAGAAGGCTAAGCTCGCCGCCGCGATGCTGATGACCTCGCCGGGTACGCCGTTCGTGTACTACGGCACGGAGATCGGGATGAAGAAGGGCTCGCAGGGCGGCGACCTCGCGAAACGGACTCCGATGCAGTGGACGAGCGGGGCGAACGCGGGATTTACGCCGGGAAGCCCGTGGACGTCTATCGCGGGGAATACGTCGATTTATAGCGTTTCGGTGCAGGAGCCGGATACGAATTCGATACTCAATTATTACAAGTGGCTTATCGGGATACGGAAGAGCGAGCCGGCGTTCGCGCGGGGACAGCATATTTCTATAGACACAGGAACAGACCTGGCGATGGCGTTTATCTGCCCCGGCACGAACTACACGATCCTTGTGGTCGCGAATTTCTCGTCCGTGCCGCTGAACGTACATCTGAACTTTACCGGGAGCGGGCTGGTAAACGGGACATCCTATCCTGTCATGGAATACTTGATGAAGTAGACGGAAGGGTAGTATTGAAAATATTTTCACATCATGTTAAAATATATCACATTCGAACGAAGGAACTATTATGCCGCTTATTCAAAGGGAGTACGGAAATACGGGTATCATGGTCAGCGCGCTGGGATTCGGGGGCGGGCATATCGGCGATCCGAATACTGGCGAGGACGAGGTCGGGAGTCTGCTCAACCGGGCGCTCGATATGGGGATTACCCTTTTCGATACCGCGCGGGGGTACGGCGTATCCGAGGAACGGATCGGGCGGCATCTGTCCTACCGCCGCAAGGATTTCGTGATCTCCACCAAGGTGGGCTACGGTATCGACGGCATTCCCGACTGGACGTACGAATGTATCCTTGCCGGGGTCGACCGCGCGTTAAGCATGATGCGTACCGATTATATCGACATCGTGCACCTCCATTCCTGTAATTTAGAGATACTGGAACGCGGGGATGTTATCCGCGCGCTGGAAAAAGCCGTACAGGACGGGAAAGTCCGCGCGGCGGCGTACTCCGGGGAGAACCGTGAACTCCAATTCGCGGTGACCTGCGGATGTTTTAACGGTGTCCAGTGCTCGGTTAATATCTGCGACCAGCGATCCCTTGAGGAGATTATCCCCACCGCGATCAAGAACGGGATGGGGATCATCGCCAAACGCCCGCTCGCGAATTCGCCGTGGCGGTTCGACGAGCGCCCCTACGGGAATTACTGCGAGGACTACTGGCTGCGTCTGCGTAAAATGGCGCTGCCGTCGGAGATCGGGGATTTTCACGAGACGGCGCTGCGGTTTGCCGTTTTCTCGCCGGGGGTGAGCTCGGCCATCGTGGGCTCGGCGAATATCGAACATATCAGGAAGAATATCGAGCTGATAGAGAAAGGCCCGTTACCGAAGGAATTGCAGAAGGCGATCTACGACGGTTTCCGTGACGCGGACGAGGAATGGATAGGTCTGGTATAGTTATTCCAGAATCTTGTTATAGATAAATTCGTAGACGGTTTTTGCAATCCGGTATGCTTCCCGTGCTTCAGGGATATCCGGGAGGTAGAAATCGTCGGGGTATCGTACTTCGATCGCATACCCGGTAAGCATCCCTGTTTCTGTTTGTTCAAATGTCGAATCAACCGCGATACACTGTTTACATAATGATTCAAGATCATGGGTTCGTGGAAATATAGAATTTTTACTAATCAGGAATGCTTTAAAAGATTTTTTAGCGCATTGCTGGCAGTGGAAACAAACACCGTCGGTGACGATTTCATTGTCATTTCTTTCCAATTCATGCCGGGCAAGCAGAAGGTCATGCTGAGCCTTTATCATCCATTGTTTGACTATTTCAGAGGCCATATCACTTTTCCCTCAATCAATGCCTGTGCTGTAACACTGAATGCAAGCGAGCGGAACTTCTCCGCCTCAGCCGGGGTACGGATAATTATATCCGTTCCTGAGGCTATACGGTTTTTCAGGTACAATTCCGCCAGTTCATTTCTAATCATTTTTGCCAGTATTGCTTTCTGCGCTCTATTCAATTTTGTGTCGCTAATAAGAAGCAAATCGAAATCGCTATTATTAAAATTTGTGCCCTTCGCGCGCGAACCGAACAGGATAATTTTATTTAGCGAAACTTTATTTGCTGTAAGAATATTATGGATTACTTTCGATATATCTTTTAGTATTTTATCCATCGCTTTTCCCCGGATTCATAGAGCATTGTAGTGATATCATGTGAAAATATCAAAAAGATAATCACTACTTATTCTTATATATTATTTCTTAATTTCCACAGTCTGGGGGAACGGTTCCATCAGGCGTTTCCATGTATCCCCGTCGATATCCCCGATATACTCCACCGGCCACGCGGGCGTCTGTCCGTAGAAGATGCAGATATACCCGCCGTTAGACGTATACGCGAGACCGCCCCGTGGGATGGACGGTACGGGGGATTCCGTACCCAGATCGGCATGCACCGGTCCGTAGGCCTCGCCGCCCCATGTCGTCAGTTTTACGCTGACCGGCAGGATGCCGTAGAACTTCTCCGCGATAACGGTATCGTTCAGAGTCGCGCGCAGGGAGAACTCCCCGAAATCCAGTACGATCGGTTTACTCATAATCCCTTCTATTTCTGTTTCTTTTTCTTTTTATCAGGTTCGGTTGAGGATTTGTCGATTTTCTTCGCGGTCACGAGAAGCATCACGATATCGGGATGGTCGTACAGGCGCGCGACGTCGGCGGGAATCGATCCGGGCGGGATTTTATCCCACATGATCAGGGTACGCGCGAACGGGTCGGCGCCCGATTCGAGAAGGAGCCGTATCATCTCGACATTGCCGTTCATCGCCGCGATATGCAGCGGCGTCATCCCGTGATAGCTGTAAGCATCCATCGCCGCGCCGTTCTCGAGCAGGAGTTTCACCGCTTCGATATTGTTCTCATACGCCGCCCAGTGCATCGGGGTGAACTTATGGATACTCAACGTATTGACCGATACCCCCGCCTTGAGGAGCATCTCGGCGATAGTGAAATATTTCTTGGATAACGCGATATTGAGGGGCGAGTAATTCCGGTAATAAGCATGGGTAGACGCGTCGGCGCCGTAACGGAGCAGGAGCTGGACGATTTCCGTATAGCCGCCCTCCGCCGCCGAATAAAGCGGGGTCTTTCCGGTAAATTCTTCCTGTGTGTTGATATTCGCGCCCCATCCGATCATCAGCTTCACGAAGTTCATGTCTCCCTTGACGCATGCGATATGCAGGGGAGTCAGGCCGTCATGGTTGGGACTGTTCCGGTCCGCGCCGAGAGCGAGGAGAGTCTGCACCATTTTACTGTCGCCATGGAACGCCGCGTAATGCATCGCGGTATTCCCGTCGAACGGGTCGGCTGTATCCACCTCCGCTCCGCGCGCAACATAGGTGCGGATATCGCTGATGTTCCCTTTTTTCGCGGCGGACAAGAGCAATGAATTCAGGCTGGTTTCCGAATAGACGGTTCCACAAAGGATAGAGAGGAGTGTGATTGTTATTACGCGTTTCAACAAGGTTTCCTTTACTGTCTATTTAGTATTATATCAAATAGCGGCGAGAATTGCCAGTATATTATCGGGATTAGGCGCCTGAAAATAAAGAAGCGTAAACTTTTACTTATCATTCATCGTAAACGATAATAGTACTGAAAAATATGATATTTTCATCGAAACGGATTATAATATGCTTGAGGGGAACAGGAGGTTAATATGAAAAAGGGACTTTTTTCCGCCTATTTAACGCTCTTGGTGATGCTGATCCTTCCGCTGGCATTCCCGCTGGAAGTGAGTCTAAGCGAATTAAAGAATGTTCAATCGATAAAATTCGAGAATTACACGGGCGGGGAAGGAAAACCGTCCTACCAGAACACGGTCGAGGAAGTGATGGGAATCGGGCGGTTTCTTGCCGACGGTATCGTGAAACAGGATAAGAATACATGGTTCCATTACTTTATGAAATACTCCATCATCCACGCCTATTCGAAGGACGAGACCAATAAACTTTCCGCCGACATATTCTCCATCGACAAGGAAGCCAAGGTCAATCATGTCAAGAACATCAAACGCATTATCGCGGGTTATCTCGAGGGGATGTATAATTACACTGAGAAACAGGCGCGCGTGCTCGCGATATTCATTCTCTATTATAACGCGGTTTACCGCGGCGATATGGACTACTTCGCGGCGAAGTATAAATCGGTCGTGCTGAAAAATATCGATAAGGGTAACGCGGGTATCTCCACCAAGTACTACGATTGGCCGGGTAAGACGAAGATGCTGATTCCTCTCACCGAGAGCGCCGAACGGGATAACCTGAACTCGCTCGATTCGTCGATAATATCCGACGATAAGATTATCGAGGAGTTCCAGAAGCTCGAGGATATGGGTATCGACGAGCGCAAGGATTTGGTCGAGATTAAGGAAGAGCAGGTAGTCGAGAAAAAGGAAAAGATCGAGGAAAAGAAAGAGGATATCGAGAAGCAGAAGGATAAGATAAAAGACGACGAAAAGAAGCTGGATGAGAAAAAGAAGGAAACCGAGAAGAAGCAGGACGAGATAAAAAAGGATAAGGAAAAAATCGATACGATTAAGGACCCTGTTGAAAAAGAAAAGAAAAAGGAAGAAATTAAGAAAAAAGAGGACGAGATCAAAAAGGACAAGGAAGATATCAAGAAGGAAGAAAAGAAGATCGAGGAAACCAAGAAAGATGTGACCAAGAAAGAGGACGAGGTCAAGAAAGAAGAAAAGGAAATCGTAAAAAAGGAAGACGAGATCAAGAAAGATAAAGAGCTGATCACGACGGATGAAAAGATAGTTGAGGAAAAGAAGACCGATATTAACAATCCCCAGGGCGATAAAACCACTATTGCCGACGAAAAGAAGAAAATCGAAGATGAAAAGAAAAAGATAGAGGAAGAGAAGAAGAAGATCGACGAGAAGCAGAAGGAACTCGATACCCGTGAGGACGAGCTCAAGCAGGGTGTGGACGACAAGGTATTCGACGGAAAGTTCTACTATCTCAAGATCAAGGACTATCTCCCCGACGGGGTTTACGAGAACGAGATGTATATTATCAACGCCGCCACCCGCAAGATAGAAGTCCGTTCGCCGTACCAGACCATATCCGGCAGTAAGTACGACGTCTACAAAAGCGGGGTGGTGGTCATCGGCTTCGAGGGCAAGGAGCTCTACAATCACAAGCTGGTATTGCTCGACCGTCTCACTCTCGAACCGGTCGCCGTATCGAGCGAACTGATATTCTGGCGGAGTTTTATCGAGATACGCGACGATTTTATCTACGCGATATGCATGAAGGAAGGGAAGTATTTCCTCGGGAAGTTTGACGGCAAGCTGAACAAGGTCGCGCAGTCGTCGGTCGCCATATCCAAGGACACGTTCCTGACATTCTATAAAGATTATGTCTATATCAACGACGAGGCGAAGAAGATCGCGGTACTGAACGTGACGGACCTCATGCTGATCGAGACGATCGAACCTTGATTCTGTTCGGGAGGACGGATGGGGAATCGCAATATCAAGATATCGTGGGGGATTATCCCCGCGATGGTAATGGGGATAGTGCTCGCCGTATGGGGCATACCCGCGCTGATCAACAGGCTCACTATCGGCGCGCTGACGCAGAAGGTGCTCGATAAGAACACCCCCCCCGACAGCAGCGTCCCGCTCAAAACGTACCAGCTCCCCGTGATCCGTACCGAACTCCCGTCCGGCACCGGTAAGGCGTATGTCGAGGCGGGGATAGGGTTGGGGTATCCCGATAAACCGGGCTTGGAGGATGAGATCAGGCAAAACATCCCGCTATTGAAGAGCCTCGCGATCGAGGTGCTTGCGACGTTCAACACCGGGCAGATCGACGACCCAACCGGGCGGGAAGCGCTCGCGCTCGAACTCGCGCACCGTTTCAATAAGGCGCTGACCAAGGGCACGGTCGAGGAGATATTCTTTTACAGCTTTCTGATTACCGACCTCGATCAGATAGGCGGCACGGGAAATAAGCTCCAGCCGGACGAATTGTCCAATAAAATCCAGAGTATACAGCATGAGACCCTTCCGGGAATGGAGGGCGGGGAATAAAAAAGCCCCGCTTCTCGCGGGGCTTGTGTTTAATTCAATTCTACGTCGATTTCGACCGAAAGCTGAGATTACTAATCTTCTACTTCAAGGTTAATTTCCAACGAAACCTGCACGGTATCGTCATATTTAAAATCGGGCATTTCCTTCTGAACTTCCTGTTCCAAATCAGCGTCCGGCGGCGGGGTTTCCGGATCGATAGAGGTGAGTTCCTCTTTTGAGAAATCGAGATCCTTCGGCACCGGTTTCTTATTCGCTTTGATTGCGCCAATCGCGAGAATACGCGCGAACTTGGAATGATATGTCGCTTTCAGGTACATTTTTTTCTTCCAAAGCGTTTTCGCGTAGGTTTGGTGCGCGATTGCCTTCGCGAGTTTTCCGGTATACACCTTGCCTTCCTTGACAACAGCTTTCGCGTGTTTAAGCAATAGATATGTCTTATTGACAAACTTCTTCATGTCCTGCAATGCCCACTTCTTTACCACTACAGCCTTTCCCGGTTTACCGGGACCCTTTACGGCCTTACCGGAAAACGCTAATCCCAACGGCAGTGCGACCAGAACTGCTACAAACAAAACATTTCTAAAAAAATTCATATCGGCCTCCTATGCTTTTCTTTAAAGTAACATAGCATGAGTTTTTTGTCAAAAAAATATCCGACTTTCGCTCTTTGACAATAACCCCCATCGTCATTATAATACTACCCGTACCGGCGGGCATTTTACCCGTCGATAAAATCGTCTCAATCGCGGGAGAATTATGCTTCGTCATACGTTCTGTCATCTCAAGGGTGTCGGTAAAAAGCGGGAGAGCATCCTATGGGAGCATGGGATACTCTGTTGGGAGGACGCGCTCGAACGGAAACGTCTCGATAGCGCAGTCTCCGGGCATACGACAGGGATTTCCCCCGAGCTCGCGGATAGCATTTCGCGCGGCGCGCGCGAATCGATCGAGCGGTTGGCCGCGGGTGATCTTCCGTACTTTATGAAACATCTCCACCCGTCGGAGCATTGGCGGGTGTTCCGGGAATTCCGCGCCGGGACGGCATATTTCGATATCGAGACCGACGGCCTATCGAACGAAACCGGGCGGATAACCACTGTTTCGCTCTATGACGGCCGCGCGGTGAACACTTATATCAACGGCGGCAATCTCGGCGAGTTCCCCGATGAGTTCTCCGCTTATCGGCTCATCGTTTCTTATAACGGGAAGTGCTTCGACGTGCCGTTTATCAACCATTATTTCGGGATACATGTGGATATTCCGCATATCGACCTCTGCCCGGTCATGCATTCGCTGGGATTTTACGGCGGATTGAAGGGCACCGAGAAGGCGTTAGGGATAGACCGGGGCGAATTGGACGGGGTGGATGGGTACTTCGCGGTGCTGCTCTGGAACGAGTACGAGAACCATGATAATATAAACGCGCTCGAAACGCTGCTCGCGTACAATATCGAGGATGTGGTGAACCTGGAGTTCCTGATGATCGAGGCGTACAACCGCAAGATCGGGGAGTACCCGGCGTTCAGGCATAATACTATTCCGGTGCCCGAACGGCCGGAAATTCCCTTTAAACCGGACTATTCTCTGGTACAGCGTTATCGTCAGAAATTCCTAGGCGCCGGGGCTAATCTTCCTCCGCGGAATTGACATCCACATGGCAGTACCCGTAAGGGTTCTTTTCGAGATACCGCTGGTGGTAATCCTCGGCGAGATAAAATTCGCCCGCCTTCGCGAATTCGGTGACAATCCGTTTACCGGGGCGATGCTCCTGTATCTTCATCGCGTCCGCCTTCGCGGCTTTTTCCTGTTCTTCCGATAAGTAGAATACCGCCGAACGGTACTGCGTTCCGATGTCGTTTCCCTGCCGGTTGAGCGAGGCGGGGTCGTGGATTTTCCAGAAGTGGCGCAGGAGTTTCCCGTAGCTCACGATAGCGGGGTCGAACTCGATCCATACCGCCTCCGCGTGCCCGGTGCGCCCGTCGCATACCTCGCGGTATGACGGGTGGGGGGTTGTCCCTCCGATATAGCCGACGCGGGTATCGATCACGCCCTTCACACGGCGGAAGTACGCCTCGACGCCCCAGAAACATCCCGCCGCGAATATGGCGTTCTCGCTCACGCGTCCCGATTTATGGTACTCATTCGGGAACAGGTAGAGATAATTTCCATATCCTTCCGCGTCGAGATGATCCGATGGGACAAAACGGAGCGACGCGGAATTGATGCAGTAACGTTTCCCGGCCGGTTCGGGGCCGTCGTCGAACACATGCCCCAAGTGGGCGTCGCCTGTGCGGCTGCGTACCTCGGTACGGGGTATCCCCATCGAGCGATCGGCCTTCTCGATTATCTCCTGCCTATGCAACGGTCTTGTAAAACTCGGCCATCCGGTGCCTGAATCGAATTTATCCAACGAGCTGAAGAGGGGTTCGCCGGATATGACGTCGACATAAATCCCCGGCTTTTTGTTATCCCAATACGCGTTATGAAAGGACGGCTCGGTTCCCCCGCATTTCACGATTTCGTACTGCTGGGGCGATAGCCTGTCCTTCAATTCAGGAGGGACGGTACAGAGAGTGTTTTCTTGATAATCCAACATACGCGGCCTCCTTGAGGTTTAGTATAGGTCACTTCCTTTCCACCGATTCCCGGTGGCAAGGAAGTGACCATTGGGCGTATCTTAAAGATATACCAAAAGTAATATTAAAAATGTTAATAGCTTTTGCGTCAGTCCCCGTCAGGGGGGAACCGCCCTATAGTAAATATAACCCCGCCGGAGGAATAAATCAAGTAAAATAGTAGGAATATTTATCCGATGCGCAGTCCTTTGCTCTCTATGGAGAGGAGAATGCAGTATCCGTTCACGAGCGGGAATATTTCGCCCGCGAGATGCTCGCCGGGCTTGAGCGATTCCAGCCAGCTCCCCGGCAGGATGAGGGGATAATCCCCGATCAGGTAACGGTCGGTATCGCCGCGCTTAGTATGCACCTTAGCGATACTGTACGCGCCCTCGATAGGGACGGCCAGCATTTCGGGGATATGCAGGAACGAGTGACTGCGGATACTGAACCACGACACAATCGTGAGGAGGTTGCCCACACCGAGAAGCGCGAAGAAGCGGATGTCGCGATATCCCTGGAAGATGAAATAAGCGGATATCAGGTCGGCGGCGATCAGGATGCACATCAGCGCGATAGACAGCGTTTTTCCGCGTTTCTGGTGGGGGAACATGATGATACGGATATGTTCTACTTCGGCGGGAGTTAGCGCCCGTCCGGCAGGAAATTTGTCTTGCATATTGACCTCGCAGTATATTTAAAGGCTGAAAATTGGTTACTGTACGCCGAACTCCCGGATGAACGCGCCCGAGGAGGACCAAAGTTTCACCGACTTATCGGAGGAACCTGTCGCGATATATTTCCCGTCCGGGCTGAACGCCGCCTGCAGGACTGCCCCGGTATGCCCGGTCAGTATGCCCACCGCCTTGCCGTCGAGGCTCCATAGCCGGACTGTGCCGTCGCGCGATGCGCTCGCGAGCGTCTTCCCGTCGGGACTCCACGCGATATCCTCGACTCCGTCGGTATGCCCCTTGAGGTCGAGCGCGATTTTCCCGTCGAGAGTCCACACCTTGACGGTCTTGTCCTTCGAGCAGCTCGCGATCATTTTCCCGTCGGGGCTGAACGCAACTCCCTCGACATAATCGGTGTGATTGGTGAACACGAGCACGCATACGCCCTGTTTGTTCCAGAGGCGCACCGTCTTATCGACCGAGCCAGACGCGATCAGTTTCGAGTCCGGGCTGATAGCGACCGATGTCACGATACTTTTATGCCCCGCGAACTCGCCGAGCTGTTTGCCCTTCAGGTCCCATATTTTTACCAGCCCGTCCCATCCCGCGGTCGCCATAAATGTCCCGTCCGGGCTGAATTTTACCTCGGAGATATACGACTGCTGGATCGGCAGGGCGAACTGGATAACGCCCGCGCTTGTCCAGAGCTGGACGAACTTGTCCCATCCGCTCGACGCGATCATTTTCCCGTCGGGGCTGAATGCCACCCCGCTGATGGGCGCGCTGTGCACGGCGAGCGCTTTGATGAATTTGCCGTCGATTGTCCAGAGTTTCACTTTTTTATCGGCGGAACCGGTTGCGATCGTTTTCCCGTGGGGACTGAACGCGAGCGCGGTGACCATCCCCTCATGCGACGACGGTTTGTTATCGACGATGACCGTCGTATGGTTGGTAACTGCCACTGTGGTCTGGTTGGTGGCGGCTACGCCGGGTTTGACACTACCGTCCCCGCAGGAAAGAAGCGTCGTCATGGACGCGATTAAGACCGCGTGACCTGCTATACTCTTTTTCATATGGCCCTCCCATAAACAGTATATTATCCCTTATAAACCGAAAAAATTCAAAATTCGGAAAGGTTGACATAGGGGAACGGCGCGATATAATATTAGACATAAATATGAGGAAGACAATGAGAAAGATAATACTTTTAGCGCTCATCGTTATCCCGTCGATCGCGGGCGCGGCGCAGCCGTCGAAAGACTTTCGGTATATCGACGTTCTTACCGGCGCGACGAACAGTTTTCTGCACGTACAGGGTAAGGTCGTCATCGTGAACCTGTTCGCGACATGGTGCCCCCCGTGCCGTCAGGAACTCCCGGTGCTGAACCGGATCGCGGACGAATATCCCGATAATGTGATCGTGATAGCGGGGGCGCTCGATCATGTGACTGCGGACGCACTGAAGGAGTACGCGGCTAACCGGGGATTGACCATACCCGTCTTTTTCGCGGATAAGGCCGTCTCTAAATGGTGGGACAATCCCTCTACTATTCCGGTGACCTATATTATCGGGACGAATTTCCAGATTGCCGAGGTGATTTTCGGCGCCAAGAGTTATGAGACGTATATCGAAGTATTAGACAGAGTTCTCCCGAAAAAAGTCTATAACATCCTTTCGCCGTTAGACTCCTCCCTTCTCCACGCCGCGAAGTTCGGGAATTATGACGAGCTCAAGGATTTCATCAAACAGGGCGCGAATATTAAAGCGATGGACGACAGTACGAATACCGCGCTTCACCGCGCGGCGGCGTACGGACATCTGAATATCGTCCGGTACCTTGTGGAACTGGGCGCGGATATCAACCAGAAGGCATGCTATGGGGCGACCCCGCTTCTCGAGGCATGCAAGTACGGGAAAACGGATGTCGCGAAGTACCTGATTACGGCGGGTTCCGAAGTCGGCACGACGGATATGTACGGGGCGACTCCCCTGCATTGGGCCGCGAAGGGGGGATATACCGATATTATCGAGGCGCTGATAGCCGCCGGGGCGGAGGTGAACGCCGAGGACGAGTATTACCGCACCCCGCTGCATTACGCCGCATACGCCGGGGAGATCGGCGCGGTACAGCTCCTGCTGAAAAAGGGCGCGAAGCTCGATCTGCACGACACAGGAGGCAATACCCCGTTCTTCTACGCGAAGGAACAGAACCGTCAGGAAGTCGTCGAATACCTCTCCTCCATTAACGCGCCGTAAATCCCCTAACGATTTATTCGTTGACAATTCGGCTTATTCAGCCTACAATAAAGTGGGCGGTGCGGAAATCCTGTCATCATTTTATCTCGAATTTCTGTTCGCAATAACATCACGCCCGGTATATCTGAGGAGGCATTGTGCCTGAAAAAGTAGTCAATCCTGAATTGCGGGCCGAGTCCGAAGTCTATATGAGGATCGCGAAACTTCTCCAGAAGAAGCGCGACACCAAAACGAACGCGAAGGTTCAGGAAATAATCGCCGGGCCGCTGCCGATAGAGCAAAAGCTCGCCCAGATAGAACTGATCGATAACGAAGAACTTCTCAAGAAGAAGAAAATTATCACCCCGCAGGCCGCGGAGGCTCTCCTCTGTACGATTAAGAAACCCATCAAACGTAACGGATTTTTCATCTATATGATGCGGGACTACCGGAGGATCAACGAATTCGGGAAAGCGACGGGGCTGGTGAACGCGTCCCTGATACCCCCGAAGGTGGGGGTGAATGTCAAGGAGATTCTCCCGTTACTGGGGTCGCTGCAGCGCGACGCCGCGATTATCATCCCGATCATCGATTTTGTGCTCGAGAGCGGGTGGACGATCCTGGATAAGAACGACTACAACCTGATCGCGGAGTTTAAAAAGCTCTGCGAAGCCATCCAGCGGGTGGTGATTAACACGATGACCGCGCGCGCGCTATTGGACGCGTTCAGCGCGGTGGAGACCTATTTCCTGCTATGTAACTATATGCCGGAGTACCCGGAAATCATTATTTCGAGTATCCGCCATGTCCTCCGTTCGAATCAGCGCCCTGAGGGAAAGATAGCCGCGGCCACCACGATCGCGCGGAGACTCCTCCAGCAGACTGCGGGGTCTCAGCCGCTGTATCATCTCATCATGTCCCTCAACATGGCGGAGTATCGCCGGTTCCTGTCGCTGAAAGACCTGATACTGATACAGCCGCAGGGAGTGATCTCCAATTTCGATTTTAACTGCGGCGACGATATAAAAGCAAGGATTCAGCAGTTTGTACGGGATAATTCCTCGATGCTCGATACGCTGATGAAAGAGAAATACGATGTGGATAAGGTGCGGAGATTCCTGCGGGAATACTCCCAGCGTTCGGCGAATCCCGACGATAACGACCGTTACGATTTCCAGTTGATCGCGTCGTTCTACGAGCCGAAGAAATCCGGCACCCAGTACCGTTTCGCGCAGGACAAGGACAATATGGCAGCGTTCGCGGCGAACTATTTTACCCGTTTCCTCGACGAGTTCGAGGATTTCCTGATCGACAGGATTCCTATCGACGACTTCGGCCTCGTGAAGGTGTTCGATTCGGAGTGTTTCAGCCTCGAAGTCAACCGTATCCGTAATACGCTGGGCAAACTGTCCCGCGTAGTGTTCTCATGCCCGCACCTGACCCGTCAGCGATACTTCCAGTTCAAGCAGATCAACCGCGACATATCCCCGTCCCCGCAGGAGCTTGCGGCGATGCAGTTCGCCGAGGAGCTTACGGATATCGCGATCACTATCGGCGAGAAGATCGGGCATATCACGATGAACCACCAGTTCGACCCGAACCTTGTGGTTGTGCCGGAAAACCTTCGCCCCATCGAGCCGGCGTTCAACTCGCAGACCGCGTTCTCTCTGCCGTACTGGGAGAAGAAGATACAGTTCGACGGGTACCTGAAAAATATGGCATTCCGGGACGCGCTCTCGCGGGTGGCGTCGCTCTGCTTCCTATCCGGCATCTATTTTTATAATACGCATCTCCACGCCCTGCTCGAGAAAGAGAAGAAGATCGACAGCGCTATCTTTGAAATACGCGAACGGCTGGAGAAGGTGACGGACGTGATTACGATGGAAAAACTGAAGAATAAGTACGCTTTTTGACGATATATACGGGATATCTGGCAGGGGAAAGGAGGCGACATGCAGAAGGCGGCGAATCAGAAAACGCCCGAATCTGTTCAACCGGAAGCCCGGCAGCAATTACAAATCCTCGATCTGATAAAAAAGAAGCGATCGCCCGAGGATGATCTGCGGGTGCATGAGGTTATCGCAAGCCATCTGAAACTCGAGGAAAAAATCGAGGAAATCCGCAAGATCGATCATCCTGAAATATCCGCGCCAATCGCAGTCAACGAGAAAACCCCCGAACAGCAGCTTCCCTCTATGGAGCTTATCCGAATCGACAACCGCGAATATATCCGCCAGAACATACGCATGATGCAGAAAAACATGTCGCGGAATAAACTGATCCGCTACATCCTTTACGATTACTGGCGGCTCAGGAGCTACGGTAAAAAGGTGCATCTTTTCAGCGCGATGATCTTCCCGCCGAAAGTTCTGCTGGACAGGTCGATTTCCGAAAACGTCCTCGCGATCCAGACCGAGACCGCCAAGATTCTCCCGCTCGTGTATTTCGCCGCCGAGATCGGCTGGCTTCATCTCGGTAAATTCGAGTATAATCTCCTGACCAAGCTGAAAGAATTCTGCGAAGCGATCATGCGCATCGACACCGTCCCGGTCAAGAAACATATCCCGGCGGAGCGTTTTAACGAACTTCGGCGGGCTATCCTTGCCTGCCATTACGACGAGGCATATCCCACGATGATCGTTAATTCGCTGACGACGGCGCTGAACCGGTATGCGAATACCAAGCCGAGATCGGAGATTGCCGGGAATATCGCGTATAACCTGATGGCGGAGTCGTCCGGCGCGCCGTGCCCCTATACGCTCGTGATGGCGGCGGCGATGGCGCAGTACCGGCGGTTTATCAAACTCCGCGACCTGATCAATACGGTCGACGGCGGGGTGATCAGCGACTATGATTTCGACTGCGACGAAAAGACCCGCGCGAAGATCTACGCGCATATCTATATGCTGACTAAAAAGATCGAAACTCTGCTCGACGAACGGAAGAAGGTCGAACAGGTGAATTTCTTTGTCAACCAGTTCGTGCCGTCGATCAACGCCGAGCGCGGGAGTTACGATTTCCATCTGCTGGTGGAATTTTACGAGGCCGGCGCCGGGGTCGAGAAGTACCAGTTCATGCGGGATAACGACGAGGTCGCCATTTTCGTCATCAACTACTTCAAGCGGTTCTTTACCGAGTTCGAGATGCTTCTGTTCGACGCGGTGGAGGTGGAGGGCGAGGGGATGCTGCGGCTGTTCAGCTTCGAGATCGCCAATACGGAAATCTCCCATATAAAAAACGAGCTTCACGCGCTCAATAAAATGATATTTTCATGCCCGTGCCTGTCGCGGAAACGGTTTATGATGCTGAAGGATAAGAACCAGCCGGAGGTTCCGTCGCCCGAGGAGGCGTTCGTGCTTCATATCGTGGACGAACTGAACCATGTGATGAGCGCGTTCGGGGAAAAGATCGGCGGGATATGCCTGGGCCATACGAAGGAACCCACGCCCGGCGAGGAGCACCGTATCCTCAAACTGATCGACCCGTCGGTGTTTATCGGGAAACGTTTCGAACTCTATTACTGGAACCGGATGATACTTACCCCGGGATATATGCGCGGAAAAACGTTGGGGAAAGTCCTGAACAATATCGCATCCCTCTGCTTCCTTTTCCCGCTTTATTTCTTAGATCAGAAACTGTTCAGCTTTATCGACAAGGAACGGGATATTCAGGATAAGCTGGGTATCGCCAAGGAAGAACTGGCGCATGCGGCGAATCCGTCGGCATACAACGGGATAAAAAACAAGTATCATTTGAAGTGAGGGCTTATGGGTAAACTGGTACTGATCAGGCACGGGCAATCCATGTGGAACCTCAAGAATATTTTTACCGGATGGGTGGACGTGCCGTTATCGGCCGAAGGGATTGAGGAGGCTGTCCGCGCGGGGAAGGAGCTTGCGGGAGTGGGGTTCGATATTGTTTATGTGTCGACTCTGGTGCGCGCGATGGAGACAGCGATGCTGGTTCTGGCGGGCAACAATTCCGGTAAAACCCCGGCGGTGATGCACGATTCGGGGAAAATGTCCGAATGGGGGAGAATCTATTCGGCGGAGGCGGAGAACGGCATTCTCCCGGTGTACACCGCGTGGGAGCTCAACGAGCGTTACTACGGCGAGCTCCAGGGGCTGAATAAGGCGGCTACGGCGCAGAAGTACGGCGACGAGCAGGTACGGATATGGCGGAGGAGTTACGATGTCCCGCCGCCGAACGGGGAAGCGCTGAAGAATACCGCCGAGCGGACAATCCCGTACTTCACCGGTACTGTGATGCCCGCGGTGCGCGAGGGGAAGAATATTCTCATCAGCGCCCACGGGAACAGCCTGCGTTCGATTATCATGCATCTGGACCATCTCAGTAACGAGGAAGTGTTAATGCTGGAACTACCGACGGGCGCGCCGGTTATATACGAATGGACGGGAAAAGGGCTGGTTAAAATATAGGAAAAGCCCTGCTTCGCGCTATGAAAATAAAAAATTAATCTAAAATAGCTCTTGGGGCTTTACAGAACTGAAAAAATAGCTATAATAATAGCTGGAAAATACGGTTTTTTAATTGGAGCGGTTAATGGACGGAATGGATTCCGATATTTCAATCAGCATCAGGGTAGAGGAAAAAGGCCCGATTATCGTCTTCTACCTCGGCGGAACACTTGAAATTATGAACAGCCTGCAACTAGAGAAGCAAATTGAGGACTATCACCAGAAATCATATAAGTTTTTTATATTCGATTTGGGTTCGGTCAGTCATCTCAGCAGCAGCGGCATCCGCGTTTTTGTGACCACGATGCGGTTATTGAACGATATCGAGGGAAAGATGCTGATCTGCAACCTGAGCCCGATAGTACACAGGATGTTTGTCGCAATCGAATTAATGGAAATATTCGAAATCGTGGACACACGCGACGAAGCAGTGAAGATAATCGAAGATTTCATTCAAGAAAAAACGAAAAAATAATTTCCGGTATTGACAAATTCAAAAAGAATAACTAAAATCAGTAGCAAAAAAAATTGTGTCGAATTGGGTGTTCAAATTGATTTAAGGAGATTATTATGCAGAATTTTACTAAGAACTTATGGGTATTGTTCACCCTCCTTTCCGTTAAATTGAAGGAATTTGAGAATAATAAAAAACGCGGTCTGTCGTGGAACCTGTATGGGGATTCCGACGATGATTATAACGATGATTATGACGATGACGCGGAAGATATGGAAGACGAAGAATATTTCGACGATGAGCTTGACGACGATGCAGACGCGGATTCTTTAGACGACCTTTACGAGGAAGACGACGAGGATTTCGAGGACGAAGAATGGGATGATGATGAGGAAGTAGAAGAATAAACCTTCATTCGGCAGTCTTATCATAACACGATTGTTTTCTTGATATTTTTCTCTACTTATGATAACTTATAGTATAGAAGTTTAGGGAAAAAGCGATCAGGATGGGAAGATGGATGTTTATCGCCGTTTCTTTCATTCCCTTTCCACCCCCATAATTATTATTTCCGCCGATGGGAATATTATCGATGTCAATCCGGCGTTTGCGAAGTTTTCGGGGTGTTCCGCCGGTGAAGTTACAGGCAAGCCTTTTCAGGCTGTTTCCATTTATCCCCTGCTTAAAATCCCTCATTCTATTAAATCGTTGACAGAATACTTTTCCGCCAATCAGGGAATTGAATACCCGTTCGAATTTATAAAAGACGGAAGGCATCTACAGGGGCAGTACCGTTTTGTCCCGATCGGTACGTACGGTGAAAAAGCGGATTTCGCGGTCGAATTTTTATATACCGCCGATATGCTTTTAGACACCGGCGAACGTAAAGTAATGGAAAGCGAACTGTATTTCTCGAAGAATCTCCTCGAGGCGGTGGTCGACCAGGCTCCGTTCGGTATCATCATCGCCCAGGGCAAACCCGACGATTGGAGTCTGTCATCGCTCAATCAGGAAGCCCGGCGAATTCTGGGAATCTCCGAAGATATATTGGATATTATAAAAGGGGAAAAGGGCGCATCCCTCGCCGATTTAATGATGTACTTCAAGGTATGCCGCTATGATGGGTCTGTAGTGCCAAAGCCCGAATTGCCGATCAGCAGGGTATTTCAGAACGAAGAAACAATTCTGGATGAGACCTACATCATCAACCGGGCGGACGGTAAAACACGGGATATCCGTGTTTCCGGTACGCCTATCTACCGGCAGGATAAAACCGTACAGGGCGGTCTTCTTATCCTGACGGATATCACCGAAAACAGGAAAAAAACCGAGGAATTGGAATTAACCCGGAGTTTACTCGAGGCGGTATTCGAGCAAAACAGTTCGCCCATTGGTATTGTTACGTATCCTGACGGTATCGTCCGAATGCTGAATCAGGCTGCATTAACTCTGCTGGGTATTGAAGAAGATGAGCCCTATATCGGGAAGAACCTTTACGACGCCCGAAAAACATGGCTGGAATACGATACCGGGGGAAACCCTATCCCTATCGAAGATTTGCCCCTGACTAAGGCGATGAGGGGGATACCTACCGAGAACAGGCTCATGCGGGTAGTCAGGAAAGACGGCACGGAACGGTGGGAATTGGCGAACGGGATGCCAATCAATAATTCCAAAGGCGACCAGATCGCCGCGATGGTGGTTTTTCCCGATATTACCGAACTCAAACTCACCCAGGATTCGCTCTATGAAAGCGAGGGGCGGTACCGTTTTCTATTTGAAATGGCCAACGACGGGCTGGCTCTGATTACGGATATTTACTTTGTGGAATGTAATAAGCGCTTCTGCGAGATTTTCGGGCGGTCGAGGGACGATATTATCGGCCACACGCCCGGGGAGTTTTCTCCCGATATGCAGGAAGGTAAGAGATCGTCCCATCAGGAATCCACCAATTATATAAGGAACGCCCGTGACGGGAATCCCCAACTTTTCAACTGGATTCATGTTAAACCGGACGGTACTATTTTCGAGGTCGAGGTGTCTCTGAGTAGTTTTAAAATTTACGGAGAGGTTTATATCCTTGCGATGGTTCGGGATATCACCGAGAAGAAAGCGCTCGAAGAGGCATTACGGAAAAGCGAGGAGCAGCTCCTGCAATCGCAGAAGCTCGAGTCAATCGGGCGGCTGGCCGGCGGGGTCGCGCATGACCTGAACAATCTGCTCACCCCCATTATCGGGTACTCCGATCTTTTACTGACTTCCGAACTTTCCGAAGACAATCCGATTTATGAAATGATAAAAAACATCTCCGACGCCGCCGAACGCGCGAAAATTTTAACCCACCAGCTTCTGGCGTTCGGACGCAAGCAAACCCTGGTGATGGAAACATTGAACCTGAACGATGTACTGCGGAGCTTCGGCAGTATTCTGCAGCGGACTATTCGTGAAAATATTGTGATAACAACCGGTTATGCCGCGGACCTGAAAAACACTTTGGGCGATGTCTCCCAGATAGAACAGGTCATCCTGAACCTGATTGTGAACGCGCAGGACGCTATGCCCGATGGCGGACGGATTCTTATTGAAACTAAGAATACCGTTCTTAGCGAAGAGTTCCTGTTAGTTCGCAAGGAAGTCATCCCCGGCGAATATGTGATGATGAGCATCAGCGATTCGGGAATCGGTATCTCCGAGGAATTACAGGAACATATCTTCGAACCGTTTTTTACCACGAAACCCAAGGGGCAGGGTACCGGATTGGGGCTATCGACCGTCTACGGTATCGTCAAACAGCATAACGGTAACGTGTGGCTTTATAGCGAACCGGGGAAAGGGACAACCTTCAAGGTATATCTCCCGGTCGTTCAGAACGAAGTATCTGTCAAAGAGAAATCGACCTATACTTTAACCGGTAAGAATACGGAAAAATTTATTCTGCTGGTTGAGGATAACAAGACGGTAAAGGAGATGACCGCTCAATTATTGATTCGGCTGGGTTATAAAATGTACGTATCCGAATCCGGCCGGGATGCGTTAAAATATGCGAAAAATCACCCCTTCGACCTTTTACTTACCGATGTGATTATGCCGGAAATGACAGGGGTAGAATTGTATAAGAAAATCGCAAAAACCCAGCCGGGTATAAAAGTACTCTATATGTCAGGTTATACCGATAACGTGATCGCGCATCACGGCGTTCTCGACGATGGAATCAAATTCCTCCAGAAGCCGTTTTCCACCAAGGCTCTCGCGGAAAAACTCGACGAAATTTTCGGTTCCTGAACTACTTCACCTGTTTCGTTCCGCTGCCGGTCCATTGATACGATTCCGATTTCTTTTTATTCGATACTTCGTTACCTTCCTCATCCAGTTCGATCGTCGTCGTATCGATTTTTATTGTGTTCTTCAGTTTTTTCCCGTCGGGATAGGTAACCTCGTAGTCAAAGCCGCCCATTTCGTTCCCAACCCCCATCGCGGTGGTCACATAGTACAGCTTCTTCCCGTCATAGAGAACAATGACTTCCCCGTAAGGGCAGTCGCATGCCCCGTAATCGAACCCGATTACGATAGGCTTCGCGGTTGGGGTGAATACCGCGTCATCGACTACTTTGATCGCGACCGTATGCCCTAGTACGGAGGTATCGAATAACGGATTGACGAACGCGGGAAGATCGCCGCTCTCCGCGATAATTTTCCCGTTCTGCACGAGACGCACGTTAATGTATAAATTATATTCCTTGATCGACGTCACCCCGACCAGTACGGTGACCTTCTTCTTTCCCATGATGTCGCCGATATAGGCAGTTTTGGAGATCAGCCCGCCCCAAATATATCCTTCCCCGGTTTTCCCGTCGCTTCCGGTGTATTCCACCTTGTACCATTCCTCTCTATATCCGTTCTGTTCCAGATAATTCCCTTCGTCTACCCCGATAATATTTACCTCTGACGCGATAGGTAATTGCGCGATTACTTTCCCGTCTACCGATGCCTTATCCCGCACGTTCACCTTATCCCCGTATAATACTACGGTCTCACTTTCCTCGTACTTGTTGAAACCATACTGCCCGATCATTTCGGGGGATGCCCCGGCGGTCTGTAGAAGAACGAGAGCCGTAACGGCGATGAAAATCTTTTTCATAGACGCTCCTTTGCGGAATATTGATGATATGGAAACAGAAACTTGCCATAATAGATAAATCTACCGGATATTAGGTTTCATTAAAGAATTATCGCTTCTCTTCGCTGTTCCGCGCGCACGCGACCAGATGGCCTACCGTCATCTGGTCGTCCGATAACGTTAACGGGATACTGGTCTCGAACGTGCTCTCGACCGATACGTATATCTCTATCAGGTCTGTTTCGCTGGCGCCTAAATCCTTAATGAGATAGGAAAACATATCGATTTCCCGGCGGGGCATTCTGAGTTGTTCGGATACAATTTTAGTGACCCGGTTATAGATCCTACCCATGCTTTCCTCTTCCTGAAGTTTTGAAAAGGAGAATTCGGAAAAAAACGCCCGAATTCTATCGCCTAACGGTCGCTTCATTCTATTTTGTCCGCTGAAAAATGTCCAATTTATTTCGGATTCCCGTATAAAAAAAACGTCAACCGTACTCCCTCTAAAATTGGCTACTATATAGAAAGCACAAAAAAAGGAGGACTGACGGATGATAACGCTGAAGAATATCGAAATGCTTCGGGCGGGGCCGACCAACGACGGGCGATATGTGTCCGGGAGAAAAATCGCCAAGATATACCGGGATACCCTGATCGCGATGGCGGACGGCCTCAATCCTAAGGTGAAGGTGGGGGATTCGCATGATTCCGCCGAGGTGTCCGGCGTCATATCGAGAATCCTGCATGCGGGCGACGCGCTGATGGGGGATATCGATGTCGCCGACGAGATGTTCGAGAGTTTGCGGAACGGCGCCATCCCCGACGACCGCTCGGTCGAGATCGCCTTCGGTTTCACCCTCTCCAACGGGCGGACGCTGAAGCACGTACTGACCGGTATCGTATTCGGTGTGGCTCTCCCGGCGGAGCATTCGCTCGCCTCCGTGTTCGAGTCCGCAGCCAATGCCAGTTACTTCCGGCATATCTCCCACTCCACCGCGGTTACCGCCGCGACAGTGGAAATCGGGATTGCCGAGTACTCGCGGCTCAAGACGGCCGCCGGAGAGTCGATACCGCAGTCCGGCGAGGCGGACGAGCGTATCGAACGGTACGAACGCGAGGCGAAGGAATTATACCTTGACACGGCGCTCGACAGCGACGTTGCGTTCCCCGGCCTGCGCAAAAATCTTGAGACTATCTACGAGGGAGTGAAACGGATGTCCGGGCATGATAACGCGCTTCGCTGTATCCGCGAACTGTTCACATCGGGAGCGATACTGCATACGTCGCCGGGCATACCGCTCGTGAGCGCCGAACGCCAGCCCAAGACCTGCGCGGCGGACGGGGGTTTGGATCCCACCAGTCATTACGATAATTACATAGGAGGTTTCAATGGCTCTCATTGAGAAGTTTAAAGACGAGGGAGTCGAACGTCTCGGTAACGGGGTGGTCGCCGCAGGGGAGAGTGTCGTACGCGGGACTATCGCCATGTTCAACGCCGCGGGGTATATCGAGGAAGTGGACGATACCGCCGGATGCGTGTTCGCGGGTATCGTGAAAGCGTCGGCGGACGAGGGCGAATCGGCCGAGTTCGACTACGGCAATCCGTACTTCTATCCCTCGGCGGGCGCGGTTCTCTCGGATATCGGCGATCCGGTATATCTTTCCGGCGCGGGTACGCTCGCGAAGACCTCGGCGAATTTCATCCCCGCCGGGCGTATTATCGACGCCGAACCCGGTGTAGGATGGTGGATCGATCCGCTCGCGGTCGCTTTGCCCGCGTGGGGTCAGGTTACCACCGACGCGGGCGGCGAAGTCGCGGTTACCGGGATGAGCGCGGACGGTATCGTCCTCGCGACTCTCGCGGAAGACCCCGGTTCCTACAAGTCCCTTTCGGATGTCGTATGCGAAAGCGGAAAGTTCACAGTCTATGCGACCACCGGTTCCGCCCGCGCGGCTCTCGCGTCCAAGAAAATCAATTACCTTATTCTCGCTAAGGCATAGCGGAATAAAAAGGAGGAAACGATGCCTATTGACATAGCGGAACTCAACCAGATCGAGAAACTGGTGCGCGACGAATTCGGACAGGCCTTTTCGCAGGCTCCGGTGAGCTACCAGCTCTACACGTCCGAAATCGTCGACACCGAATCGATAACCCCGTTCGAATGGATCGGCGCCCTTCCGCGGGTACGCGAATGGATCGGCGCGCGCCATATCGAAGATATGAAGAACTACGACTACACGATCAAGAAGAAGGATTGGGAATTGACCATCCGCGTGCCCTACCGCAAGATGTGGGAAAGCTCGAAGACCATGCTCGCGGCGTTCGTACGCCAGCGGGTTTCCCAGCTTGGCTCCCAATTCAGGAAGGACTATCCCTCGGAGATCGTCGTACAGGCGCTCGAGAACGGGACTTCCAATCTGGCGTATGACGGTATCCCGTTCTTCGCGGACAGCGGGCGTACCAATGTGAACCTCAAGAACGGCAGCGGTACGACGGTGGATAATCTGATCACGGATATCGAGACCTGCCGCGCGGCGATGAAAAAGTTCAAGGACGACAAGGGCAGAACCCTGAATATTACCGGCGACGTCGCGGTTATCCCGCCCGAACTGGAAATCAAGTTCATGGAGATCACCCGCGCCCGGCTTCGCGACGGTTCGGACAACGTGCACTTCGGCTCGCTCGAGTACGTGGTCGACGCGCGTCTGACCGATACCTCGGACTGGTACTTCATCGCGTCCAACGAGTTCATCAAGCCCGTGCTTTTCGTATCGCTCGGCGGCGTAAACGTCGCCGTCAAGGATACCACGTTCGATAACAAGTCCCTGACTGTCGGCGCTGACGCCACAGGGAATGTCGGTTATTCGTTCCCCGAACTCGCCATAAAGGTCGTGAACTCATAGCGCTCCCTCCCATCCGCGGGCCGGGGACCTCCGTTCCCGGTCCGCAAATATTATGAAAAGGAGAAAAGGATGACGTCTGCGAATACAAAAAAAGATTCGCCCCAGATTATGAAGAGAACCGGCCGCCTTGTTCTGCTGGACAAACTCACGGGCAAACCGTTCGAGGTGAAAGACCCCGACATCTGTGAGAAACTTTTGTCCAAAGACAACGGGCGCTATCTCCGGGCGTAGGAGCGGGTATGGCATACTGTACGGTGGACGATGTTAAGGCGGTGAAGGCGGTCAAACGGCTTCTCGTGCCGGACGGGGCATGGAGCGACGACGATATCTCCGGCCTGATCGACCAGATCGGCGGGAATGTGATCGATGCGCGGATAGGGAAGTGGTATCAGGTTCCGGTGACCCCGGCTCCGGGCGTGCTCTCGCGCATATGCAGGCTGAAGACCGCCTACGAGATGCTCGCGCAGGAGTACGGCGAGAACAAGGGTGAGTACGCCTACCTGAACCGCGAAGCGGAGTGGCTCCTCGAAGGCGTAGCAGGGCGGAGAATCCCGCTCGAGTACGCGGAGACCGAGGCTTATCCCGCGCCGGGGATTGTGAACGGCGAAGGACGCTTCTTCTCGCTGGAGGATAACGATGGATGAGATACTTCTCGCGCTGAAGGAAATCCTCGCGGAACTCACGGGAGTGGATTCGGTAATCATCGGCGAGAGTACGTCCGATGTTCCCGCGAGCGCGCGCGTCTTTATTATTATCGGCGAGGACGACCCGTCGGAGGCCTACGAGTACTCCGGCACGATGAAGCGGCACGGTTTCGCGGCGCGCATCCGAACCTGTTCGGCGCATCCAGACCCGTTCGCCGAAAAGGCGATACTGGCGTCTATCGCGCTGTCGGGGAGTGTGCGTGACAAAATCGCCGGTAACCGGACGCTCGGCGGGCTGGTCTCATCGGCGCGGCTCGAAAGTATCGGCGCGTCGGTCGAGAACGCATCATCGGCGGGACATACGAACGAACGGATAAGAACGCGGGAGATGCGTTACGAATTCTCCCGTTTCGAGGCCGCGGAATAAAGGAGGTAGAATGGCATACGATATGAATCCCCAGGCTATATCGCTGGGGGCGTGTAAAATCTGGTTCTGGGACGACGACGACTGGACGGCGATCGGCGCCACATCCGGCGGGACTGTTATCTCCTACGAGCCCACATATTACGACCTGAAAATCGACCAGCTCGGGGAAACGGTCGTGAAGAAGATGCTGCGCGGGGAATCCGCGAGCATCAGTTTCGGGATAGCCGAGACGGGGCTGGATAAGCTCCAGATCGCCATACCGTTCGGGACAATGTATACCGACGGGGGCGACCGCGCGATGGGGGTGGGCGTGAACGCCGGGGGCGACCTGCTCGATAAGACCCTCAAGCTCAGGGTGCATCCCATCAACCGCAGGGGTACCGGCGGTACGGACGACGAAACCTATCTCGACGACGATTTTGTTATCTGGAAGGCGGGCAACGCGGGTGCGGTGGAAATCCCGTTCTCGCCGGACGAGCCCCGGGTGTACCGCGTGACGATGGCTATATTCCCCGACCTGGAGCAGGCCGCAGGGTGCTACCTCTTCATAGTGGGAGACCCCACGGTCGCGGGAGTCGATACGACGCCGCCGTCGGTGAGCGCGGGTAAGGTCGACGTCGCGGGCGTAGAGACCGATATCGCGGGCGCGGCCGATGTGGATATAGATACGGCTATCGAGCTGACGTTCAGCGAGGAGATCAATCCCGCTACGGTAAGCGGTTCCTTCTTCATCCTGAAGGCGGATGATAGTACGTCGGCGGTCAACTGTACACTGAGCTACGACTCGGATAATAAAAAGGTCACGATGACCCCGCCGTCGAACCTCGCGAACAGTACGGTATATGAAGTGATTGTGAACGGCGTGCGGGACTTGTCCGATAACAGGATGTCCACCCCGTATATCGCGCGTTTTACTACAGAATCGGTATAATCCGGGACTGTCCCGGACACGGAAGGGGAAATCCGGACTCGTCAACCGAGGGATTTCCCCGGTGCGCGGAAACAATTACGGGACAGCCCGCGTCTTTATTCATTCGGAGGCGTTATGGGAATTTTCGCGAGTATGGAAATATATATCGAGATCAAAGCCGGATGGGGAGGGAAGGTGCGGGTGCGGAAGCTCCCGTTGGGCGAACGGATGGAATTCATCGTCGCCTACGATAGTTATGTAGTGAATCCTAGCCCCCATGCGGAGTACGAACTGGCCGCGCGGGTAGCGGTAAACCCGCCCGTTTTACTGAGCGGAAAGGATAGAAGGAAGATCATATCCGCCGCGCTGCGGCTCAATTCGCGCGGGAATGCGGGCGGAAACGGTGGGAACCCGGGCGAGGCATGTCTCCAGCATGTGCTCGCGTACTTCGGGCGGGAGTTCGGGTACAGCAAGGACGATACGATGCGGCTATACCCCGAGGAAATTGAGCTGATGATCGCGGAGAACGAGAAAATGAAACGCGCGGACCTGACGCTTCTCGCGGGGATGGTGCATATCCCCCGGAAGACCCTGCAAACTCTCGAAAATGCCGACCGGGCCCGAACGGACGCGGGTCTCGACCGGCGCGCAGTGGATACCCTGAAGAAAACACAAAGGAGACGATAATGGCGGTGGATATACGTGAAGCGGGCGATTACCTGAACGCGATGCGGCAATCGGAAGGATACGCGCAGAAGCTGAAAAAGGACTGGGCGGATATCGCCGGGATTACCGGGGAGGCCGGGGGCGCGCAGGATAACCTGAACGGTAAAGTGCGGGAGCAGAACGAATTGACGAAAAATCAGAAACGCGAACTCCGCGACGCCCTATCGGTCACGAACTCATTGATAGACGAATTCGTAAAGCTCGCGCCGGAGACCCGGGATTGGGCGGACGCGCTGCAGGGCGCGTTAAGCGCGGCGGTGCGTTTCGCGAGCGGCGATATAATCGGCGGTATCCTCCAGGCGATCGGAAGTATCGGCGAAGCGATCAGCGAGGTTATTCTCGTGACCAAGTCTTGGGGAGACACGCTGAAAAATGTAGACGATCTGTACGACGACGTCAGAAGCGCGGTCGAGAAATCGTGGACTACGATGGATAAACAGGTAAAAGCGGGTGAATTGAGTCTTCAAGACGAACTCGCGGCGCTGAAAACTCAGCAGAAATTTCAGGGATTTTTAAACCTGAGCGATGAGGAACGTCTCGACCTGAAATTAAAAATAATGGATATAGAGAAGGATATCTACGATCAATCCGTCAAGAAGGAAGAGGAACTCAGGAAAGCGCAGGAGGCGCGCCGGAACAGTGAAATCGCCGACCTCCGGAAAAAGATCGAACTCGGATTGATCGATATGGAAAATCTCCGCGCGGTGAACGGCGTAGGGTCGACGCTGCGTTCGCTCGGATACAGCGGAATCGACCTTGCGGGAGAGCTGAAAAATCTGGGAATGGGAGGTTTTGCCGGACAGCGATCCGTCAGCGTCGGGCAGATCAACCAGTATAATTACGAGGCCACCCCGGATTACGCGGCGCGCGGTATCAGCGGGATTATCAGGGATACCACGTCAGGGGGATAACCGTTCCGTAAATCCGCGGATAACGGCATATTAATAAAATCGAATCAAATTGACAGGATAGCATCCCCTCATACGGGGACAGGAGGAAACTATGCTCAGCGGAAAATCGCTAAAAATGATGGCGTTTCAGGAAAAGAAACTATTCTTAGAGAATATTCTGCCTACCTTCCAGGAGATCAAACGGGATTACGCGACGCTCCTCGGGACATACACCCTGTACGATATTCCCGCCGAAGGAGGTTTATCCTATCTGGATACGAAAGCCGCGGATTCTTACCTCTGCGTGTGGAAGACCGCCGCCCCGGCGTATCTGGATACCCCGTTAACCGGAATGGCAGCGGCGGGTACGAACAACACAACCCATATTACTCTCGCGGCGGGAGCCTCCGCTATCGACGACTATTATAACGGGATGGTGATCCGGTTCACGGCGGGGACGGGGAGCGGACAGGTCAATATTATCACGGACTATAACGGGTCGACACGGGTGGCGACGGTTACGAAGGCATGGGGAACCGCCCCGGTAGAGAGTAATACGTCCTATAAGATCGGCGGGAGTGATAAAATCGAGACCTCTGATATATCCGCGCATACCCATATTATCGTTACCGGCCTGACGGTAAATTCTTATAACCAGATTCAGACGGTGTATAACAAAGTATCGTTCGGGTTCGCGACAATGGACGGGGATTTTTCGAAGGTTCTGCTGAGCTATATGGTGTTTGTCGACGATACCAATATGCAAACCGGATACCCTATAGTCAGCGGATGGGGCGCGTACGGGGTCGAGATCAGCAGGTTGGATATTCACGGGGAGAACGAAATTACCCATAAGAATATCATCCTGAACAATGTCCTGATAAAGTACGATTTTTCTTATATGCCCTTTGCAACCCCCGTCTATTTTAACACCGATACTGCCTGGAGCAATATCATTATAGAGAATACCAGCCCCGTGAGCGAGCATTTTCAACTTTTACTGTACGGCGGTGTGATGAGTTTACAGAACGTGCTGACCGGGCCGTCGGTAATTTTCAGTGTGGGGAAGTTCGCCGGAACACCCGGTTTGAATCTTACCAACGTCCATATAGGCGGAGGCTTCGGCTTCTGGGGAGTGAACGGCGAGCCCGGGTATAATGTGGTCTTTGCCCGCTCGTTACAGGTTTCGGTAAACTCAGTGGAGAACTATATTGTTCTCCCCGAACAGGACAGCAGGGTATTCTATCTAGGAAACTTTTCCATAGACTATAATCTGTTAGATTTCGACAGCTTTATCGGCCAAACCGCCGAATTCAGCGCGGAGTATGTTTCCGATGTGACTCTTTTCGGAAAGGGAACGAAGCTGTACTATACGATGCGTTTTATTCCTGCGCAGGTTGACGATAATCTGAAACGTTTCGGCGACGGTTGGATATTTGCGGTCCAGCGGGAGGATTTCGAATACGAACTGGTTACCGCGCAGAAGTATATCAAGAACTTCAAGCTCTACAATGAGGCGGGATGCACCACCGAATACGATTACCAGAACGACGAAAATTTTCTGATCCTCGGGGTGGATGCGCAGGGCAATAAAGCGGTGATTTGCTGGTTCGGGAATATGCTCTATTCCACCATCCTGTCCGGCTGCGCGGATAATACGGTCTATACGGTGGCTCATTGTTTCCAGATATGGACGCCGGAAACGCGCCAGAATCTTGCGAATATTTTTAAAGATCAGTCTACCCATCGCGGTGTGACGAATAGCCCGATGTCCGGGGAAGTCCGTTTTAATAATATGGACAACGAGATTCTTTTTTACTAAGGAATAACATCCCTCGACACATTCGGGATGACGGGATGCGGTACAGAAGTGAAACAGGAGTAAAATATGCGTTTTATATGCCCGGAAATCGAAGGAGAGGTTGCGTTAAGCGACCAGATATTACAATTATACGGGATGGAGGATGTGCCGAAGGAGTTCCTGACGGACAGCGACGGGAACACGCTTAAGCGCCTGATAAACAGCACCCGATACGACAGCGGACAGGTGAAATCGCGGCACTTCCTGTACGGACGGCATGGGACTCTCGCGAGGTACTTTCAGTCGTACCCTTACGCACCGTACACCCCGCGGACGATCGCCCAACTCGCCGCGAGCGCGGGGATTTCTATCGATACGAATTTCAGCGACAGCGCGAGCTATTATTTCCACTTCCGCGCGTTTCTCGACCCTGCTGCGCCCTTCCGTACCAATCTTTGGTACAGCGTTTTTACCGATAACGGGATATTTCTTGCCCAGCCGGTCCGGCGTTCGGGCGCGGTACAGTTGACTGGATTTACGCTGGTCTCGGTGGTCGAGCGCGAGGAGTTTTTCGGCAATCCCGGATACACCGGGGATACCGCGAAAAACTTCCTGCTGAACGGGGATTTCACTTCCATCATCCCCGCGGCTATGAATTCCGCCCAGAAAACCCGGGTACTGAATAAGTACGCCTCCCAGAACGGGGTGGTGAAAATATGGAGCGGTAAGAATTGCGTCCTTCCATGCGATTATTTTATTACCGGCGGTAAGGTCTACGTGGTGCTGTCGAAGAAAGACCTGCGGAACGGGATGTACGAGTATATCGGGGTGCGCGAAACGGATGAAACGCACTCATTTACAGTGACCGACGATAGTTATAATGTCCGCCCATATGCCTATACGCCGGAAATAATCGACCAGTGGCACTACGTGGGGACGACCGGCGAACCTTCGTTTGTTTATTCATGGGTGAATTATAACGCGAGCGCCGGAGGGAATATGAAACTCCGCTTCAGGCGCATTCCCGGCGGACTACTGAAAGTCGAGGGAATGATAAAAAGCGGGACGTCCAATCAGGTATTCACCCTGCCGTCCGGCTATCGCCCGGCGAACCCGGCATCCTCGGAAGCGGAAGGGATAGCGGTTCATTATGACGGGACTACTCAAAAGCCGGGACGGACATTTATTACATCGAACGGGAATTTCTATGTTTCTCAGGCGCAGGGTGCATATTGGGTGGCGATTAACCTGAGTTTCGGTTTGGATTAAGGAGGCTGATATGGCGACGGTAAAAGAGGTGCTCGAGCGGGTGACGGAGACGAATACGAAACTCGACGCGCTCGATATCAAACTCGACGATTATAAGGAACAGCAGAACAGGGTATATAACGAGCTCGAAAAACGTATCCGCGATATGGAATATCGCCATGAGGTATGCTCGAGGGAAAAGGGCGCGAAACTGGACGAACTGATGCCCCGCAACAGGATGAACCGTTGGAGGGAACTGCTCATGTTCCTGGTTGCAATCGGGGCGGTGGTCGTATCGGTAATCATTCCGGTCGCGGTACTGATTCAGCGGGTGTCGGCGATGATTCCGGGGGCGGTGAAATGAGCGTCCGGCGCGGAGGGAGTATGAAGCCCGGGAAGGGATGGATACGCGCCCGGCTCCGGCGGACGGCGTATCATATGATGACCCTGTCGTTTCTGACATGGTGCGCGCTCCTCGCGTGCTACTTCATTAACCGGCAGGATATCGATATCCAGTTCCTGACATTCACGGCGGCGGTGATCGGGATTAAACGGTTTCTGACCCTTCGGCAGGCTCAGGGTGACGTCATTCCGGGCGCTCGTCCCGACTCCCTTGGCGGGGTGTCGAGGAAAGGAGAAGATGGTGATGATGAAAATTATTAAAATCGTCCGCGGCGGGTCGCGGGATACGCTGACGCTCGCGAACGTGGACAGGTACGACAGCGCTATCGAGGTGATTAATAGCGCGGGCGCGTTGATATACCGCGGCGAGCATGTGAACACCGACCCGACTATCGCGCATCACGGGGGCGTGCTCGCGCAGGGGGTGTATTACTACTTCATCGGGCTGCACAAGGGAACGTACCGGGCGCCGTTATTATTCACAGTCACCGACACCGACCGGCTCGTGAAAATCCGCCAATCGGGCCACCTCACCCTGTCAGAACGCACCCTGCCGTCGATAGTCCCGAATCCCGCGCAGGGCGGCCGCATGATAATGACCTGCGTCAATATCCATAAGGGCGGGAAGTACGAGGACTTGTCGGAAGGGTGTATCACGATTTACCCTGCGGAGTGGGACGGGTTTATCGCGTGCTTCGAGGCGGGGGAGATCGGGTACTGCGAGCTGATACAAGTAAGCGAAGGAAGGCGTACATAAATCGAGAGGCGTTATTATGGTAAGCCGTCCCGCTCCTCCCCGCGCAATAAAAAGTGTGTAGCGCGGGATCGCGGGACTTTGCCGCGCAATAAAAATAAATTGAAGCGCGGTATCGGAGGAAATAAATGACATTGAAATGCGACGTGATACTGATCATTATATTTTTCATCATCGGGGCGGGCGGGGGATTTTCCCTCGGGTACGTATCCGCGCCGAAGGAGATCACGAATATCCAGAATATCGAGCAGACACAGATTCAGACACAGGCGCAAGGGCAGGTGACCGTGACGGTCGCGGGAGGCCGCGAACTCCAGTCTGTGCAGGTACAGCTCGACAGCCTCACGAATATCACGGTGCTGACGGTTACGAACGGGGTGACGAATAAATTACAATAGAATAGTATCAGTTTTCTAAAAATTGCATTATTAATATTTTGCAAATATAATAAAATTCCTTTTCAAATGCCGATAAATATGTTATTATAGTATATAGGATAAAAATAAAATGTTGAAAGAAATTCACGCAATATTACTTTGCGATCATATCATTACCGACGATAGAGGGAAAAAATCCGCAATCGGAATATTTAATTACTTATATGCAAAAAATTTTCCAATTAGTATTCCACTTTGGAAAATTATGCTCATTGGAGAATGCGAAAGTAAAAAAGTAAAAATAACGATAATATTAGAGAATGAAGAACAAGTACCATTAGTAAAAATTGAAAGTGACATGGAAATTCATAAACCTCCTTATTTTGAAGTAGGTTTTGCATTTCCTGTTATTATTAATCTGGAAAAGCCCGGAAAATATAGTATTAAAGCATTTATTGATGATGAGTTAAAGAAGACAAAAACTTTTATAACAGAAAAAGTAAAAGAACTCAAGTAGGAGTTACAAATGTATTCTATAAATTGTGATATCTCTCCTGACATTAAACCCGATTTTGTAACTGGAAGTAGTGAATTAAAAATAAATAGAGAATATATTCCCTCTATTAATAATGATTACGAACACACTATTCCAAAAGATTTAATGAACGAAAATAAAATTGAAAGTTGTGAAATTATCAATGAAAATTTTATTATAAACGGGGAATTTGAGGGTCTAATGCAGATTAAAGCTATAAAAGCGAAAATCGAAATTAAAGACGAGATGTACTTTATTACAACTAATCCATTTAATATTGTAGGTCATGGATGTAGTATGGAGGAGGCAATAAAAAGTCTTGCCATGAAATGGAGTATCGTATATGAAGATAATAAAAATACACCGGAAGAGGAATATCACCCGAAATATAAGCATTATAAAAAATTATTCGATGAATATCTTATGGAAGTAAAGTAATGAGTTCCTATAAACCAAAGGAAATTGAAACAGCTTTAAAGAATAAAGGGTTCTCTAAAAAGAACAACTCTCATAAGTATTTCAGTTTCTACTATGAAGGAAAAAAAATAGGGGATATTTACCCTTTTATTTCTCATAGCAAAGGAAAAGAGTATAATGACAGCTTACTAGATGCTTTAAAAAAAGAAATGAAAATGGATAGTAAAGAAAATCTATGTAAATTTATTGAATGTTCATTAACTCAAGAAGATTATATCAGAATTCTCAAATCACAAAATGTCATATAGAAATACTGTATCAATACTGAAATACATTCAATAAGGTTACGAACGGGGTGACGAATAGAGGGTATAGAAAAAACTGTGTAAATGGTCAATTTGTAGTATAATAATATGGAGGAAAACAAATGACCATCAAATCAGAAGTTTTAGACGAGATTCTGAAGGGTTATAAAAACCCGGAAGATTTTAA